>VGQR01000055.1 GCA_016882345.1 Cyanobacteria bacterium K_DeepCast_35m_m2_023 | reverse complement strand
CAACGTCACGCCACTTGATCGTGTCGCCCGCTCGAATCGTTGCAGGAATGTTCACGGCCTACCAGTTGTTCACGAAACTAGGCGCAGCCGCTGCCGGCTGATGCTTCCTTGATCTTAGCGGCGTTTTGCCCGGCTCTTGCAAACGCTTCTCAAGTTGATCCCAGATCGTTCGCCTGTCATATCGCTGATATAGCAGGTTCAAGCCTGCATAGGAATAGACCAGCGTATCGAGGGCCTCGTTTCGCGCATTCGCCTTCTTCACCCATTCCCTTGTTGGAAAGCCTGAGCGGTTGTATCGCAGCACCTGCTTCTCAGCTGTGAGTTGCTCGAAATACTCCGATGTCGCCTTCATGTGGAAGTGCAGGTAGCCAGCGCCAGCCTCGTTGTGTTTCAACCTTCCGAACAGCGTGGTTTTGATCGTGTCAGTGCCGACTGAATACAGCAGCGCACCACGTTTGAGCGTCTTGCCCTTGTAGTTCACGTCCACCTTGCTTGGCTTACTGATCGGTGGCTTAGCCCGTTGGCTGGCACCCTTGATCGCCACCACACCTTGGCGCCCACGCTCCCTGGCGTACTGATACACCTCACTGGTGAAGTGACCGCCGGAGTCGCAGCAGATCACATCCGGCCGGATCTTGCCGCCACTGCTGTGCTCCCATTCTTTCAGTACCACCTCATCAAGCTGCTTCCACAGCTGCGGCTGGCTTGGGTCGCCGTAAATCTCTTGGTGCTCAATCAGCCAGCCCTCCTCCTCACGGCCCCAGGCCCATACGCTCACCGCCAAGCGGTTGTCCTGCACGTCAACGCCAACCGTCAACGCCAATCCACCTTCTGGAATCACGCCAGATTCGTAGTGCTCGCATCTAGCCATCAGCCCATCAGCGCTCACCTTGCTCGCGTAATCCTCCTCCCATGTCTCGCCCAGCACCGTGTTCACCCAGGTCTTCAGCCGCGGTGCATCACCCTTGCTGCGCAGAAAATCCTCCACCACCTCCTCCCAGCTCTTCCATCCCAACGGGCTGTAAAGCGATGACAGATGGAAGCCAGCGGTCTTGCCATCACCAGGCGCCGTAGCCATCCACCTGCCGTCAGTCAACATTTGAGTCTTATGAGACTCAGCAAATCGTTCTTTGCAATGCTCGCACTCATACAGCACCGTGCTCGGCTCGTTGTCGTCCCATTTCAACTGCGGCCATTTCAACCACTGCAGCGTTCCACAACATGGGCACGGCACAAAATATCGCCGCTGATCTGACAGCAGAAACTCCGACTCGATCCGGCTGAACTCCTTCACCGTTGGCGTGCTGGTCATGAAAATCTTGCGCCGGCTGAACGTCGTGCTCCTTCGCTCCGCCAGCGTTACCGGATCACCCTCGCCGTCCACATCAGTCGGGAAAGCATCCACTTCGTCAAGGAAGATGTGCCGACAAGGAGCAGACCGCAATCCGGTTGCGCTATTGGCTCCTGTCAGGATCATCATCCCACCAGCCCACTCCTTTGAAAACATCGTGTTGCCGCTGTCCCGGCTCCTAGCCGGTGCGATCCGCTCACTCAAGCAAGGCGTCTCGCTGATCAAGCTCTCCAACCGCTGCTTGCTCAGACGCTTCGCCATGTCCACCGTCGGCTGCACCATCAACATCGGGCCGCCGGCGTGCGCGATGACGTACCCAAGCCAGTTGGACCCGGCTTCTGTCTTCCCAAGCTGGGCGCCGGCCATCAACACCACACGCTGCACACTGCTGGTGGTGCTCAGCTCATCCATGATCTCCCGCAGATAAGGCGTTCGATCTGTCCGCCATGGCCCCGGCTCAGCCGATGCCTTGCCGCTCAGCATCCGGTGCTCATCAGCCCATTGGCTCACCGTCAAGTCCGGCTCAAACTGCAACGCCTCAATGCTTGCCGCAATCAGATCATCAATCGGCGTTGCCATTCAGTCCCTCCAAGGCTTGTCCAATTTCCTTAAGCAGCAGCGCGTGAATCTTTATCTGATCAGTCTCAGCCGCGACGATAGGCGCCACACGATCAGGGATTGTGCGCAACGCATCGCGCACTCCCATGTGCAACTTCGCCAGCTTCAATTTGAGCTCCGCCTTGTCCACCAGCTTGGCGCTGCGCTGCTTGAACTCCAGCTCGCTCAGCTTCGCCGCAAATGCCTCGCGGATTGCCCTGCTCCTAGCAAAGCTCGGAATCGCTCGCTCATCAGCTTGCTGCCGCCTGAGACTCTCGTCAATCTGAGCACCAGGGGCACTGCCGCCACGGTCTGGTGACTTGGCCGCGGCAATCTCACGATCCAACGCCTGCGGATCAGGGATCACATAGCTGCGCCCCTCACGCTTCAACGTTGTCAGCCGCCCATCCTGCGCCCATCGCGCCAGCGTCTGATAACTCTTGCCCCTGCTCTCCGCATACTGCCGCAGGTTCATGTCGGCTCCTCAAGCACCGCCAGTTTCCCCGTGAACTGCTGCCAACGCTGCACGATCACGTCGCAGTAACGTGGGTCCAGCTCCATCAGCCGTGCCTGGCGCCCCGTCTTCTCGCAAGCAATCAGTGTGCTGCCGGAGCCGCCGTAGAGATCAGCTACAATATCGCCCTGTTTGCCCCAGCGGTCAAAAAACCATTCGGCCAATGCAACTGGCTTTTGTGTTGGATGCACGCGAGTCTCGTCGCCCCTTGCTGTGTAGTTGGTCGTTACCAGGACGCGAGCCAGTTCACGTTTGTGTTGCGTTTTTGACCAGCAGGTCTCAAATGCACTACCAAACTTGCCATCAAGCAGTCCCTGCCTATCTTTATCGCTATATTTATCCCAGATTATCCAGCTGCCCAAATTAGGATAAGTTCGCTTTAATGACTCAACGTAGTAGTCTGCGCCCCATAAAAAAATTTCACTGCAATAATCAAAAGCCGCAAGCAAAAAACCAGCGTCGTATTTACTGTTGTCAGAAATAACAGAGTCATATGATCGATTGCTGCCCATCTTTGTGTAATCAGTATCCAGATTCATCCCATACGGCGGATCTGTAAACACCATGTCCGCCTTTTCCTTCGCCATCAACCGTTTCACCGCCAGCGCGTCCGTGCTATCCCCGCACATCAGCCGGTGCTTTCCCAGCAGCCATATATCCCCCGGCTTGGTGATCGGCTCAGCAGGTGGCTCAGGAATCTCATCAGGATCACCTTGCTCTTCTGGCGCTAGCTCCTCAATTTCAGGCAGCAGATCGCTCAGCTCCTCATCGCTGAAGCCGATCACGCTCAGATCAAAATCATCCGCCACCAGGTCCTGCAGCTCCGTGCGCAGCAGCTCCAGATCCCAGCCAGCATTTAGCGCCAGCTGGTTGTCGGCCAAGATGTACGCCCGCCGTTGACGATCGCTCAGGTGATCCAGCACCACCACCGGCACCGTGCTCAACCCCAACTCCTGCGCAGCCTGCAGTCGGCCATGGCCAGCAATGATCCCGTCGCTTGAATCCACCAGCAACGGGTTGGTGAATCCGAACTCCACGATCGACGCAGCGATCTGCGCTATCTGTTCGGTGCTATGTGTCCTTGCGTTCCGTTCATACGGCTTAAGTCGGCTTAAAGGCCACAATTCGATCCTCTGCGCCATCTGGATGGTCAGCTTTGGGTCGCTCAAAACGCTTATTGCAAATGCGTCTCATTAAAGCAGTTCTGGATTCCTGACGCTAGCGAAAGCGAGCGGCCTGCGACAACCCACGGCTGCGGCGCCGAGAAGGACCCAAAAGCGTTGCAGCGCAAGACTTTTCAGCAATTGCTCAAAACCATTGCAGCGCAAGGATTCTCACGCAAGCGTGTCTCAGCGTGTCTCAGCGTGTCTCAACGCGCTGTTGCTAGTGCCTGCTGCAGAAACTCTGCGTAGTAAGAACGCAGCCTTCGCTCCACGACCTTGTGCCCAATGTCTTGGATGGGAAAGATCCGCTCATAGCTTGCAGCCTTGACCGCGACGAACAGTGGCCTGATGTATGGCCGCCGAGCGCTGCCCATGCGCCTGTAGATGCCATAGGGCAGCACGTTATTGCGAGGCTTGCCCACAAATACCGATCCACGTCCTGAAGGTGCAATGTCCTTGATGATCGTGTTGATGGTCCCCTTGCTCACGTTGCCTCGCGAATCCTTGCGCACCTTGCCAGTAGGCACAAACAAAGGTACAGGAGGACGCTGGGCGGGCAGCCCTGCGAACTTGGCTTCAAAGGGTTTAATGCCGCGCCTGCCACTGGCGATGTTGGCGCGCAGATATGGCTCGCGCCTGGCCTCTGGATAAATGACCACTTCAAGGTTGGTCTTGCTGCTGCGCGTATAGCGCCATGCATTGACAATGAAAGGCGTCGGGCTGTCGAAGTGCTTATTCGATGCTCCAGAGATCGATGCTTTCGCTTCAGGCGCCACACGATTAAGCGCACGGCTCATGGCAAAGGCCGACTGCTTGCGCATCTTTTCGCTGAACATCTGCAGGATGCTCAGATCTGAATTGATCCTGACGTTGATGGTAGGCATGAGTTCAGACTACCGAGAGCCAACGCACCTGATCAGTTTGTTGTGCTTGCCCTCGCCCACGCCTGCTGCATGTGCACCTAGGCGTTGTGACCAGATGCGGTGATGGCCGTTGATGACGAACGCCCAGCCGAGGTGATCTGAATGAACCAGCTCACCCACGTTGTTCTGTCCCATGATCGCGGCCATCAATGCGCCGAAGCCGTCGCGATAGCCAGTGTTGTAATTCTTGGCGGACAGGTCGAGCAAATCTTTGGAACGCCGCAGGCTGTTTGTTTCTTGAAAGCCAGGGCAAAAGAAAATTGGGATTTGGCCGAAGTCATTCCATGTTGTTAATGAGTAATCAATGCACTGGCTGATAATCTTTGCGTTGTCCTTGCGATCGCGTAAACAACCAGGCCGATCGGTTGGTGCTTTGAACTCAATGCCTAAAGCAATGTCAGATCGTGACCAGCGTTCAGCGTCACGGGGCACGGCAATGGCATCGATGCGAAAGCGTTTGCCTGTGGGATGAACGCCGGGCTGCTGAACGTAAATCTCGAAGTGGTCTTCGAGTTGAGCCAGCACCTGCTGTTCAAACAGGGCTTCACGGCCAATGGTGGCCTGGGTCATGTGGTTTGAAATCCGCCGCTCGGGATTGTAGGGCAGAAAGCCCCAACCGTGGGGTAAGGGCTCTCTGGAGTTGGCGGACTCGGTTTCAACGGTAGCAGACGGGCGCCGCGGGGTGCCAGCGGGAGCCCTCCACAGGAGTTGCCAACTTGCTGACTTGCCAACTTTCCCTATAGGAGTTACCTGTACCCCTCCCCCCCCTACCTCTTCTATTATCTATACATTTAATTATATAGGTTAGCAAGTTAGAAAGGTAGGAAGACGCCCTGCAGCGCAGTGGGTTTCAGCTGTCCAACCTCCAAGCCGCCTTATTGCCTAGGTTGGCAAAAGACCCATTTCTGAGAACCCTCGAGCATTTGCCGTTTTTTGCGGTATCCCAGCTCTCTCATGATGGACGCAATCTGCATCTGGTCGCCACGAGTCTGGCGCTCGATGGGTTTGGTAATTGCTTCGCTGAGCAGCAGCTCGCTGGTGATGGTTCTGCCAAGGTTTACGGCCAGCCATCTCTGGATGGGCGCCACCCATGGCGACTCGACCAAGTAGGTGGCGTTTTCAGCCTCAACGGCGGTCTGATGCTCGATGGCCAGCTCATTGCTTTCACCGGCCTTGTAGGCGGCCACAGCGGCGCTCCAAATGGCGTCGCGCTCAAGCAGCAGGTTGGGCACGTCGATGGGCTTAGCCAGGGTGCAGGTGACCGGGATGACCCAGAACCGCCTGTTGCCTGTCTCATCAACCAGGAAGCCACTGTCGCGGTTGGTTGAGCCGACGATGATGCAGCGACGCGGGAAGGCTTCTGTAGCCTTGCCATAGGGCACCCGGAACATGTCGGTGCATTGGGAGAGGAACGCCTTGACCTGGCCGGCGTGCTTCTTGCTGGTGATGTGATCCAGCTCTGCCCACTCCATGACCCAGCTGCGATGCAGGACCATGAGGTCATCCTTAGAGCTGATGTCGCGCAGGGCATCGGAGAAGAATGGACCACTGATCGCTGCCCAGAATGATGACTTGCGGGCGCCTTGATCGCCCATTAAGACGCAGGCGTAATCATGTTTGCAGCCGGGTTCGTAAATGCGACGAACGGCGCCGATGAGCGTCTTTTTTAGCATGTGATCGTAGAGCGTCGGCTCTTTTAGGTCAGCATCACATGGGCGCAGATAAGTGGATGCGAGGCGGTCAATGTAGGTGGGCGCTACTTCAGCAGATACATGGTCAAGGTATAGCTGAACGGGGTCGTATGGGTTTTCGTGTGCGACTTCAACGACGCAATCAAGCGCCATTTCTTTGGGCGCTTTGTAGCCCATTTCTGCGAGATGAAGGTAGAAGCGTTCGATGCCTTCTGCTACCTCACCACGGATTTCTATCTGTTGGGTGAAGACGTTGTAGCGAAAGCGTGGTGAGCCATCGGAGTCAGGTGCTCGGAGCATGTCGAGCAGGTCTTTCGCTTCAAGTTTTTGTGGTTTGCCGGAGATCGGTGCTGCTTCGGGTGTGTCTGTTTGCGTGGGTTTTGATGGCGCGGCAGGTGGCAGTTGGCGCTGCTTTGGCTGCCAGCCGTCTTCTTTTGCGAGATTGCAGAGGTGACGCACGTCGCGCTTCCCATCTGCTTTGAAGCTGCGCCAGTGACGCTCGCAGCCATCAGGCTCGTACTTGCTAGAAGATCGGGACCAGGCATCCCAATCTGCGAGCATGTGATCGCCAATGCTGTGCAGGCACTGGCCGATTTCGATCCACTCGTCGTAGTCGTCAGCGCGTGAGGTGCGGAGGGCGTCGAGCCAGATTCGCGCCCAGTCTTCATCGGTGCGATCGTCGGAGCGTGGCGCTGGTGGCGGCAGGAGCGGCGCAGGTTGAGACGGTTGTTGAGGAAGCATCTGCTCGATGAGCGCGAGCGGTGCTTCTGCTAAAGGTAGGTCTGCTGGGCTGCGGCTATTGAGCCAGCGGTAGCCCTCAGTGGTGGGATGAGCGCCTGCGACAACAGATTGGCACCCGGTCCAGCGCAGTTCGAGCTGCTCTTGCTTGCCTTCTTCATCGTGTTTGCCGGTCTTGAACTTGCGTGTCTTGATGGCGTCCCAGTATTGCTCGGGCACGCTGTAGATAATTTGCAGGCGACCGATTCGGCCCGAGGTGACTGCCCAGGATTTTGGAAGGTCGCGCAGTGGGATGCCGAGCTTTTCAAGGACTTCACCGGCTGAGATGCCATCGTGATCAACAAAGAGGATGCCGCCGGATTGTGGACCTGCTAGGACGCCGATTGCTACGGCGCGGCCGGCTTTGATTTCTGCTGATAGCTCACGACGTGTGAGCGGTTTCTTCTGCCATTCTGGTTGGTATGGGCGCTTGCCTTGCCCTACGGCGACGAAGCCCCAGGTGTCTGGGAGGGCGATGAGTTGCTGGATCAGTGACGGCATAAACGGGACCAAAGCCCGCGAATGATGGCGCAAGGTTGGCAAGGTTAGCAAGCTGATGTGACGATACTGACAGCGTCCGTCACAGATCGCGCCACGCCAGCGATGCCACCGGCGTGATCGACGGTGTGCAACCAGTTGCGCTGCTCAGGCGTGAGCCGCCCTGTGGGTGTCTTAACTTCGATGCTGGTGAAGACGGCCAGCTGGGTGCCAATCATGTCTGGTGTGATGGTGATGGTGCGCCAGCCGATGAGATCAGCTGAACCACGGGCGAGGCCGAAGGTGACTAGGCGGCCGGTGCGTGGATCGGGCAAAGAGCCGACCTGGTTGCGGAAGATGCGCGCATCAGAGCGTGTACCAAGCGCCAGCCTGATCCGTTGCTGCAGGTCGGTCTCGGCGTTGGCCATCCTTTAGCGACCGCGCATACAGCACATGTTTCGCCCACGCTACCGGGTTTCGCATGTTGCGGGCATGGCCGACTGCGATGAGCTGTTGGAGGGTGCGGGCTTTGCTTTGCTCGCTGCGGCGCAGCTGTACCTCATCGCGCTTCAGCTCTCTCAGCTCACCATCCACCTGCCGCATGAGGCGCTGTTTGGGCATGGGCTGCTCATGGCCGCAGGCTGGGCAGATCGGCGCGGGCTTGAATGCGGCGAAGCAGGCCGGGCATGTGCGCACTGATGGCGCTGCTGGACCGTTGCTGCTGCGGCGGATGCCTTCTTCGAGCGACCACTGGCGGTAATCGTCGGGGAAGCCATGGCGACTCACGTTGCCAACGTGGTCAAGGATGATCGCTGCATCCTTGCCCGGTGCAGGGCGCAGCACCCGGCCAACCTGCTGCATATATAAGGAGAGCGACTGCGTAGGTCGGAGCAGGATGGCGCAACTGGCGGCTGGGATGTCGAAGCCTTCGGAGACCACATCAACGGTCACCAAAATCTGCAGCGTGCCGGCGCCAAATGCTGCAACGGTTGCATCGCGCTGCTGTGGGCGGATGGTGCCGAGCAGGGTCGATGCGTTGATGCCTGCTGCGTTGAATGATGCTGCGACCGATTCGGCATGGGCGATGCTGCAGCAGAAGGCGATCGCCTGCTGTGCCCCTGCTAAGCGTTGGTAATGGCTGATTGCGTCGCCTGTGACTGTTGGCCGATCCATGGCAGTTGCTGCTTCACCAACGGCATAGTCACCACCGCGGCGTTTGATGCCTTTCAGGTCTGCGACCATGGGCGGCGCAAAGATGCGCGCAGGTGATAGGTAGCCGGCTGATGTGAGCATCTGCACTGATGGTCCTTCGACCAGTGCATCAAATTCTGCAGACAGGCCGCGGCCATCGAGGCGGCATGGTGTGGCGGTGACGCCTAGGCGGTAGGCGTTCGGCCAGTTGCGTAGGAGTTGAGCCCAAGTGCGCGACACGGCGTGATGGGCTTCGTCGATGATGATGAGCGATGGGTTGCAATCGCACCATTCAAGGCGCTTGGCGAGCGTTTGCACCGATGCGAGCTGCACTTGAGCGGTGGTGGCTGGGAAGCCGGCTGCGATGACGCCATGGCGCACGCCTGCTGCTGTGAGCTTGTCGCTGGCCTGACGGATTAGTTCGCGCCGATGCACAAGGATGAGCACCTGCCGATCGCGTGCGACGGCACCTGCGGCAATGGCGGCCAAGATCACGGTCTTGCCAGCGCCGGTTGGTGCCGCCAGCAGGGGTGCGCGTGCACCTGAGCGGTAGGCGTTGCGGAGATCGTCGATGGCCTGGTGCTGGTATGGCCTCAGCTGCATTTTGTTGACGCTTGTCAGCTCATGCTATACGGTGAGGGCTGTTGCATCAAAGAATGGACAACGCCACCTATCACGCCCACCCAGCAGTCAGCAAGAGCCACCTCGACCAGATCGCCAGAAGCCCGCTGCATTACTGGGCGCGCTACCTGGACCCGAAGCGCGAGGTGCCAGCGCCGACGCCAGCCATGCGGCTTGGCACTGCCGTTCACACGCTCACCCTTGAAGCCGACACATGGGAGCAGCGT
>VGQR01000054.1 GCA_016882345.1 Cyanobacteria bacterium K_DeepCast_35m_m2_023 | reverse complement strand
ACCCACGCCCGTCAATACCGTTCCCCAGCCCACGCCGGGCACGGTGGTCACGTCCGGCACGGTGGCCCTCACCGACCCCAACCTGACCCGGGTGCCCGTTGTGGTTCGTCCCACGGCTGGGTCGGCCAATCCTGTGGTGGTGGCTGTGGCCACACCTGGCGCCCAGGCAGTGATCGATGCCGGCGCCGGGTCCCGCGTTGAGGTGGGCATCGGTATTGCCGGCGGAGTCGGCGGAGGTGTTCAGAACCTCAGCGGCTCGGTGGTCCAGGTCAGCGACGGCAGCCTTGGCAACGTCGTGGTCAACTACCAGAACGCCGTGATCAGCGGCACGGGCTCCAAGAAGGTGGATGGCTCTATTGATCTGGGCGGTGCTCGTGGCGGCTCGGGCACCATTGCCAGCAATGCCCCTCCGGGAACCTTCAACGGCACCCCCGACACCTACATCCAGACAGGTGCGGGCAACGATGCCATCAACGGCACAGTCGGCATTGACTTCATCCGTGCTGGAGCGGGCAACGACACGATCGATGCCGGTGCAGGCAATGACATCGTTCGCCCCGGTGCGGGCAACGACGAAATCCGCCTCGGTCCCGGCAATGACGTCGTCTACCTGACCGTTGATCAGTTGCAGGGCAACCAAACCAAGGTCATCAACGACTTCAGCTTGGACGGTCCCGACAAAATCCAGATCGCCAGCAACCTTCAGGGTTTGGTTTCGATCACCGGCCAGGGCACCAAGACCATCGTCATCACCCTGTCGGGCGCCCAGACCGGTCGCACCACCATCACCTCCAACGGCCAGGTCATCGGCACCAACGACATTCAGTTCGTCTGAGCCCGTCGTTGTCACCCCTGGGGGCCTGTGCGGCCCCTCTTTGGGTTGTGGGCATGCACCGCAGCGGTACCTCGCTGCTGGTACGTGCCCTTTGTCGTTATGGCATCACCTTGCCGCCCAACCTGTTGCCTGCGGCGGCCGATAACCCGGAAGGCTTTCAGGAATCTGCCGACCTGGTTGCCCTTAACGAGGCCTTGCTCAACCGTGCCGGCACGCTCTGGGATGGCACCTGGCCCTTGAAACCCCAGGCCCGGGCCGCAGCCCTGACGGCCGGCCAGGCCAACCAGGTCTGCCGCGTGCTCGGTGGATGGTGTTTGCCGCAGCCCAGCGCAACGTCGCCGCCGCTGCTGGCCCTCAAGGATCCGCGGTTGTGCCGCACCCTGCCCCTGCTCGAGCAGGCCCTGGGGACCCAGTGGTTGGCTGCCGGTGTGGCGATCGTGCGCCATCCCTTGGCGGTGGTGGCGTCGATCGCTTATCGCGACGACATGCACCCCACCAAGGCCTTGGCCCTGTGGCTGCGCCACAACCTCGACCTCCTGGTCTTGGCCGCCCAGACCCACCCCTGTGCCGACTGGCCCCTGCTGTGCTTTGAGCGCCTGATTGCCCGTGGCGACGCCGAGCTGGCCCCGGCCCTGGCCTGGCTGCGGCAGCAGGGCTACGGCCTGGCCGCCCAGCCCCAGGCGCCCCTGCCCCTGCGGCCGCTGCCGGCCGTGCCCACCGCCCTCGACGCTGTCGATGGGGCATGGCAGCAGTTGGCCTTGCAGCTCTACGACGCCCTGGCGGCGGCACCACGGCTGGGGGCAGTCGATCCGGCGGTGGTGGCCGTGGTGCGTCAGCAGCTCGATAGCGCCGCCCCTCTCAATCAACAGCTGCTGGCGATCGAAGCGCGCCGGCGCGACCAGCTGGGCCGCGCCCTCGCCGAACTGCGCCGCGGCTCTCCGGGCAACCCCCCACTGCTGGGTGAAGCGGAACTGACGGTCCTTGAGCGCTCGGGTCAGCCGGTCTCCACCGATTGGCTGCTGCAGCTGCATCGGGTGGCGGTTGATCTGCGCGGCAGCCAGCAGCGCCGCTCGCTCAAGCGCCTGCTGATGCACCCCAAGCTGGAGCCGTTGCGGCCCCTGGCCTTGGCCGATCTCGACCTGACGATCGGACCCGGCGAGCGCGTTGCCCTGCTGGGCCACAACGGCAGCGGCAAGACCACGCTGCTGCGCCTGCTGGCGGGCATCTACGAGCCCACCGCCGGTGTGCTGCGTCGCCGCGGCCAGCCCCTGGCGCCAATCCTCGACCAGGCCCTGGGCTTCAGTACCGAGCTCACGGGTCTGCAGATCATGCGCCTCAACCACCTGCAGCATGCCCATTCAATGGGCTGGCACGACTTTGTCGCCGAGATCGATGGCTTCGCCGAACTTGGCGAGGCCCTGGCCCAGCCGATCAAAACCTGGTCGCTGGGGATGCGCACCCGCCTCTCGTTTGCCCTGATCACGGCCCGCCAGCTCAGCGGTCTGGCCCTCGATGAGGGGCTGGCCGCCGGCGACCAGTGGTTCCAGCGCAAGGCCCGCCAACGGCTCGATCAATTCATCGATGCCAGCGGCACCTTGGTGCTGGCCAGCCATTCCGAAGACCTGCTGCGCCGCTACTGCAGCCGCGGCCTGATCCTCGAACAGGGCCGCATCCGCTACGACGGCAGCCTCTACCGGGCGCTGCAGCTCTACAAGGGCATAGCGACATGAACATCGGCCGCACCTACCGCCGGGTCCTGCCCGTGCTGGCCTATGCGGCCTGGTTGCGCATCCAGGTGCAGTTTGCCCGCACCCTGCTGGGCAGCGGCTGGATCGGCCTCTCGGCCCTGCTCACCACCGCGGTGCTGGGGGGCATCTACGGCACCCTCACCCGCGTGGCCGACTGGCCCGCGTACTGGGCCTACGTGGCCTTGGGGCTGGTGGGCTGGAACACCCTGGCCGGGGCGGTCAACGCCAGCTGCACCGTGCTCGAGCGTGGACGCGAGCGCCTGCTCAACCAGCCCTTGCCCCTGGGGGGCATCGTCCTCGAAGAGTGGTTGACCAGTTGTGTGGCCCTGTTGATCGGCCTAGGTGCCGTGCTGGCGGTGCTGGGCCTGGTCAGACCCCAGTTGTGGCTGGCCCTGGCCGGGGCCGGCGCCCTGGGGCTGGTCAATCTGTTGCTCGGCTGCTTGCTGCTGTCGCTGCTGATTGCGCCGGCCGCAGTGTGGTTGGCCGACCTGCCCCAGCTGGTGCCGATCGTGCTGCAGATCGGTTTTCTTGCCTCGCCGATCCTCTTCTACAGCCGCAGCCTGGGGCCGCTGGCCTGGGTGAGCCATTGGAACCCCCTCTATCTGTGGGTGATGCTGGCCCGAGATCCGTTTCTGGGCCAGCCCCATTGGCCTGCCCAACTGCTGGCCCTGCCGCTGCAGCTGCTGCTGATTGCGCTGCTGTTGTGGGCGCTCGAGCGGCGGCGCATGGCTGTGTTGCGTTGGCTCTAGCCGGCGTAGCCGATCGTCGTTGGCCGCAAAAAATCGCTCAGCTCGCGCCAATCGACGCAGCCCAGAGGGCCGGCAGCGATCAGCAGAGGATCGACGCAGCCGCTGTCGTTGGTCTCGAGCAGCACCCGCTTGATGAACGGCATGCCCTCGAGCAGCAGCGGGATCGCCCAGAAATGGGCCGGTGAATAGGCGCTCACGGCATGGTCGCCCCCGGCCAGCCACTGCTGCAGCATCCAGTGGCTCGCTTCAGCCGAGCACCAACGCCGCAGCTCTTCGGCCAGGGCGCCGCTGGCCAGCCGCGCGCGCAACAGCGCCACCGGATGCAGGGGCAGCAGCGCGATGCCCTGGCGCAGGCACAGCTGCGACAGGCCGATCTCGCCATCGCGGATCGCCACCTTCTGGCCGGCCCAGCCCGGATAGTGCCACCAATAGTCGTGCCACCAGGGGGTCTGCAGCACCTGCTGCGGAATGTGCAACGCGTAGCTCTGCAGGTGATAGCCGTTCTGAAATGAATCGCTGAAACCCACCACGCCGTTGCAGTCCCCCTCGAGGAACTGCGGCCAGCTGCTGCCCTGCAGATTCTGCACCGGATACACGCTGTCGTTGAGCAGCAGCAGCTTGTGGCACTGCTGGGCTGTGCCGGCGGCTGCTAGGGCCAGCCAGGCATCCTGAAAGGCGCCAAAGTCGCGTCCCTGGTTGCGGCGCAGCAGCACCCCGATCTGGTGGTCACTGCACCACTGCTGGCTGTCGGCGTTGAGCTGGTCGCTGATCAGCAACACCGGCCAGCCCCGAGCCACCAGATCGCCCAGAAACCGCCGCATGCAGCGCTGCAGCTGGCCGCTGGGCGAATAATGCGAGAAGAACGCCAGCCGCTCGCTTCCCCCGGTCCAGGCCGCGGGCCACTGCACCTGATCGATGCGCGCGAGCTGCTGGATCTGCCGCAGCTTGCGGCGGTCCATCGGCTGCAGCAACAGTTCTCGCCAGGGGGCCGTGAGTTGTTGCCACAGCGTCGCCGCCTGCCGCTGCGAACGCCGCAGCTGCCGCTTGACCAGACGCCGCGCCCCCATCAGGCCGCCACCGCTAGTGGTGCGTCGTCGAAATACCCCCCCGGCACCAGCGGGGTCTGGGTGTTGATGCTGGCTGCAGCCGCAGCAAACGCGGCTGAGGCAAACCGCAGCGGCACAAACCGAAAGTCGATGCTGGCGACGCACTGGCCGCTGCGGTTGCGCGGGCAGCCGTGCAGCCGGTCGATGTGATCAAACAGAATCACCTCGCCAGCCTGCAGTTCCAACGCCTCGAAGTCGTACAGCCCAGGCTCCCGTTGCACATGCAGGGCAGACGACCCGGCCGCGACGGTCAGGGCGCAGATCGCATTGATTTCATAGGCGCTGTGCCCAAAGTCGCTGTCCCGGTGGTAGCTGCCCACCCAACGGTTGCCCGGTAGCCCAAACCGATAGGTCGGGATCGCCTGCACGTAGCAGGCTTCGCCGATCAGCTCGTCAACCACCCGTTGGCACAGGGCGCGGTAGTGGCTCTCCAGGCCCTTGTGCAAGGCGTACAGCTGGCGATGCAGCGTCGTGTGGTTGTCCTGCCCTGCTCGAAACAGCGGATAAGGGCCGTAGTGTCGGTGCAGCGCCACCAGCGGCAGTCCCAGGCCGCTTTCCAAGCCGTTAATCAAGCCGAGGCTGTCGCTTGCCCAGGGCAGCCGACGCCGGTGCAGCCGGCTGCGCAGGTCACGCGCTGCCGCGATAAGCGATGTGGTGGGCAGGGCATCAACCACAGTCAATTAGTCGCGGGCGGGCACCATGGGGGTGAGTTAATCAATATCACCCCGTGCAGATACAGCCGCGCAAATTTAATGTACGTCTGTACGGACACATTCTCTCAGGTTTTGGTCTGGCCGGTGGTGCCAAGGCCACCTGGCGCACCCTAGAGGCCGCCGGTTGTCAGGTCTGGCCCATCGATTTGCCCTTGGCCTCCCATGCGCCGGTCGCCACGACACCGCTACCGCCCGCTCCCGACGGACCGGTGCAGCTCGACCTGGTGCACACCAACCCCAACGTGCTGGCCAGCAGTCCAGAGCTCCTTGCGCGCTGCAGCCTCGAGGCGCCCCTGCGCGTCGCCTACTGGGCTTGGGAGCTCGAGCAGTTTCCGCGCGGCTGGGAGCGCTTCTTTGCCCCCTACGACGAGATCTGGTGCCCGAGCAGCTTTTGCGCCCAGAGCCTCGCCCAGCGATCGCCGCTACCGGTGATCGCCCTGCCCCATCTGCCCGATTGGCCCCGGCTCGATCGCCTCGCCGCCCTGCGCTCGCAGCAGCGACCAGCCGACCGACCCTTCACCTTCTTGACCCTGTTTGATTTCTGGAGCACGGTCGAGCGCAAAAATCCGCTGGCCGTGATCGAGGCCTTTCAGCTGGCCTTTCCGCCCGGCCAGGCCCAGGCTCCGCCGGTGCAGCTGCTGCTCAAAACCAGCAGCGCCGTGCAGTTTGTCCAGCAGGCAGCAGAGCTCAAGACCCGCACCGCCGCCGATCGCCGCATTCGCTGGATCGACAGCCTGCTCGATGCGGCCCAGCTCGAGCAGCTGTACCAGGGCTGCGATGCCCTGGTCAGCCTGCACCGTGCCGAGGGCTTTGGCCTCACCTTGGCCGAGGCCATGGCGATGGGCATCCCCGTGATCGCAACCGGCTATTCGGGCAACCTGGACTTCATGCCACCCGGCAGCGCCCATCTGATCAGCTGGGAGCCCGTTGCCATCGTCCACACCCGCGGCGACTATCCTGCCGGCGCGACGTGGGCAGAGCCCTGTGTCGCCGAGGCCGCCGAGGCCATGCGCCAGTTGGTGGCCGATCCGGCCGCGGCTCGGCAGCTGGGCGCCCGTGGGCGCCGCGCTGTGCAGCAGCAGCTCGCCCCCGCGCGGCTCAGCGCGGTGGTGCGGCAGCGTCTGGGGCGGGTGCTGCTGCCGCCGGAACCAGCAGCAGCTCATGCAGCTTCCGCATGAGCTGCTGCTCCCAGCAGCTTGGAGCCTGCAGCTGTTGCAAGATGGTCCAGCAGCCGTGCAGATTCAGGGCGTAACAGTGCTCCTCCAGCAGACGGCGGCGACAATGGGCATCGTCCTGGCCGTGTTGCCACAGCCAGTCGGCCAGCTCGAGCCCCGGCACCAAGGCAGCCGCCTCGCGGGCTCCGCTCCATGCAGTCACAGGCAGCGAGGCCTCGTCCTGTTGCCAGTGCGTCAGTTCGGCCAGCGCCGCCGCCGGCGCCAGGCCGTACAGGGTCTGCAGCAGGTTGCGTGTCGTCAGCGGGCTGTCCGAGCCCTCGGCCAGGCTGCGCCGGTACAGGCTGGCTGCCTCGTCCAGCCGATGCTGTCCCCGCAGCGCGTCGCCCAGCTTGTGGCTCAGCCAGAAGCTGCGGTCAGCAGCCTCCAGGTAGGGCTGCAGCACCCGTTCGCAGCCGACAAAGTCCCCCTGCATCAACAGCGCATAGCCCAGGCTGTCGTGCACGCTGGTGGCGGCAGCGGGTTCCAGTTGCAGGTAGCGCCACAACAGCCCCTCGGCCTCGTGCCAGGCCTGGGCGTCGATCGCCTGCACCGCGGCCTGCCACAGCGAATCCAGCGCTGAGCCCATGAGCGAATCGACAGGCTCTGCCAGCGTCTCATTGCAATGGCCCGACGAGCCAGCCTTGGCGGTCTTGCTGGCCGCTGGCCTGCTGCAACCCTGGCTGCTGCGCTCCCTAGAGGCCGCAGTGCTGGCGCTGCCCCCGCCAGCCGTCGCCACTGCCCCTGGCCGCGAAGCGCTGATGGCCGAGCAGCAGCGCCAGCTGGCTGGTGGCAGCGTGGCCGCGACCGCCGAGCTGCACGCCTGGAAGCAGCAGCGGTTTGGCGAGCAGGCGTACCAGCGCTTTTTGGAGCGCGGCAGCCAGCTCGACCAGCTCTGGTTCTCGCTGCTCCAGACCAGCGATCCCCATCTGGCCCAGGAGTGGTTCTTTCAACTGCGCGAAGGCGAGGTGGGCTTTGGCGAGTTGGCCGCCGATTCGCTCGGCCCCGAGCGGTTCAGTGGCGGGCGTCTCGGCCCCCTGCGCCTGCAGGACTTGCAGTCCCCGCTGGATCGGCTCTTGCAGCGCTGCCTGCCCGGCGCGGTGCAGCCGCCCCTGACCCTGCCCTCGGGACGGGTGCTGCTGGTGCGGCTTGATCAGCGCCTGGCGGCCCGTTGGGACGAGGCCCAGCGCGAGGCCCTGGTTGACGAGCTGCACCGCCTCTGGCTGGGGCGGGTGCTCGATCAGCTGGCGCAGCAGCCCCCTGCCCCGGGGACGTCGTGTTCGATCCTGTTGCCATGAGCGATCCGTCTCCGCTTCCGATTCCCCAGCAGGGCTGGCTCGCCAACCAGAGCCGGGCGCTGCAGCAGGTGCTGCGCACCCATGTCCAGTGGGTGCGCTACCGCACCGGGCAGCCGCTGCTGCAGGCCGACCGCCTGCCCCACCAGGTGATGGTGATCGCCGAGGGCAGCGTGCGCCTGGTGGCCCAGGACGCGGCCGGCACCCCCTTCACCCTGGCGCGCCTGGGCCCCGGCGAGGTGCTGGGCTGGTGCGGCCTGGTGCGCGCCGTGCCCTGCGAAACCGCCCTCGCCAGCGAGCCCACCCTGGTGGCGGCGATCCCGGCGCCGCAGTTTTTGCGGCTGCTGGGCGAGGAGCCGACCCTGCGCCAGTCGTGCCTTGAGCCCGACCGCAGCGAACTGGCGGCCCTGCTGCTGCCCTGGCTGGCGCGCCAGCCCCAGCGCATCGACGACCTGCCGGGCCTGCTGGCCGAGCTGTGGCGGCCCGAGGTCGTGCAGCTGCTCAGCGGTGAGCAGCTGGCCGGCCCCCTCGCGCTCGATCCGTCGCGGCTGTGGCTGGCCAGCGCGCCCCTGCTCGGGGCGCCGGGCGAGGCCCTCAGCGCTTGGCAGCCCCGCGAGGCTGCCGGCCTGCCCCTTGGCCCGCGCCTGCTGGGGCTCGAGCGCCAGGCCCTGGCCCAGGCCCTGCAGCCGCGGCTGATCGCCGCTGCCGACGATCGCCCCGCCGGCGCGCCGCGGGCCCCGCAGGAGCTCTGGGATCTGGCCCGCCCGGCCGACGACCTGCCCGCCCCGATCGATCCGCGCGATCTGGGGTTGCCCAGCCAGGCCCTCCGCCTGCCGCCGCTCAACGAGCGGGGCGAGACCTCGTTTGACAGCGCCATGGTCTGCCTGCAGCGGCTGGCCTCGCGCTACCGCTTCCCCTTTCCGCGTGAGAGCGTGCTGCAGGTGCTGGCCGATTGCGACGGCCGCCTGGGCGGCATTTCGCTGCTGCACCTGGGCCAGCTGCTCGAGAGCCTGGGGCTCGAGGTGCGGCCGTTGACGGCGCCGGCGCGTCAGCTGCATCGCCTCGAGCCCCCCGCCCTGGCCCGCTACCAGGGGCGCTTTGTGCTGGTCGAGGACGCCACCCCCCGCGGCCTGGTGCTGGCCGACCCGGCCCAGGGCCTGATCACCCTCGAGCTCTCGGGCCTGGCCGAGCTCTGGCCCGACGGCGTCGAGCTGATGCTGGTGCGGCCGGCCGACTCACCCGCCGACGACGAGCAGGCCACCCGCTTCGATCTGGCCTGGTTCTGGGGCGCGATGGGCAGCTACCGGCCCCAGCTGTTGCTGCTGCTGCTGACCGGCTTTGTCGGCAAAATGCTCGAGCTGGTGTTTCCGCTGGCGGTGCTGCAGATCATCGATGTCGTTGTCGGCAGCCGCAACCTCTCGCTGCTGCTGCCTATCGGCGTGGTCATGGGCGTCACCATCGCCGTCATGGCGGTGTTGGGCACCCTGCGCGAGCTGCTGCTGTCCGACCTGTCCGACCGCATCGACACCCGCCTGGGCAGCCAGATCGTCGGCCATCTGTTCCGCCTGCCGCTGCGCTTCTTCGACCGCCGCACCGTCGGCGATCTGGCCAGCCGCTTTTATGACCTGCAGCGGGTGCGGGTGTTCTTGACCGACACCGCGGTCAGCAGCAGCCTCGATCTGCTGTTTTTGCCGATCCTGGCGATCGTGCTGCTCTGGATCGCCCCCGTCATGGCGGCGGTGATGCTGGCCCAGGTGCCGATCCTGCTGCTGGTCACCCGCCTCAGCCGCGAGCCGATCAAGACCCGGCTCACCCGCCGCAACCGCGCCTGGAGCCGGGCCCAGGGCTTTCTGGTCGAGGTGTTGACGGCGATTCGCACCGTCAAGAGCCAAAACTTCGCCAGTCAGGCTCGCTGGCAGTGGCTCGAGCGCTACCGCCGCTTCACCGGCGAGGACTACCGCCTCTCGCAGGTGCGCATCGGTGTCACCCAGATCAACACCTTGGTCACCAAGGTTAGCCAGATCGCCCTGATGCTCG
>VGQR01000053.1 GCA_016882345.1 Cyanobacteria bacterium K_DeepCast_35m_m2_023 | reverse complement strand
CCCGCGACACCTGGCGCACGGCAGCTTTGTCGAGACCCGCCTCGGCCAGGGGCGAACGCACCCCCGCTTCGCGAGCCGCAGCGATGCCGGGTCGATGGTCGCCCAGATCGTCCCGATTGACGCCATTGACAACCACTGCCCCTTGGCCTGCTGCCGCCAGCGGGGTGAGCCAGCGGTGCAGCTCTCGCTTGCATGCATAACACCGATCCGCAGGATTGCTGGCATAGGCCGGATCATCGAGCTCGGCGGTGGCGATCTCCTGATGTCGCAGGCCGAGCCAGGCGGCCTGTTGGGCCGCCTCCCGCCGCAGGTGAGGGGCCAGGGCCGGCGACACGCCAGTGACCGCCAAAGCCCGCTCGCCCAGTTGCTCGACCGCCAGGGCCGCCACCAGTGCGCTGTCGACCCCCCCTGAATAGGCCACCACCACCCGGCCAAAACCGTGCAGCTGCTGGCGCACCTGCTGCAGGGACTCGACCAGGACATCCGTCAATGGTTCAAGCAGGGTCAGCCCCATCGCCCTGAACGGCGCAACTGCAGCGATCCTGGCAAGCGGATGACCGAGCCTGCCCCCCGGCCTCGGTAGCATCCGCCCATGAGCAGCACCCAGACGCCGCAACGGGGCACAGGCCGGGGCATCGGCATCCGCACGGCCGCGGGCAGCGACGAACGTGCCCATGGCCAGTTGCACGTCTATGACGGCGAGGGCAAGGGCAAAAGTCAGGCGGCCCTGGGGGTGGTGTTGCGCACCATCGGGCTGGGAATCTGTGAGCAGAAGCGCACCCGGGTGCTGCTGCTGCGCTTTCTCAAAGGCCCTGGTCGCACCTATGACGAAGATGCTGCCATCGATGCGTTGCAGCAAGGCTTCCCCCACCTGATCGACCAGGTGCGCACCGGCCGCGGCGACTATTTCACCGCCGCCGAGGCAACCAAATTTGACCGTCAGGAAGCCCAGCGGGGCTGGGATATCGCCAAAGGGGCCATTGCCAGCAACCTGTACTCGGTGGTGGTGCTCGATGAGCTCAACCCCGTGCTCGACCTGGGCCTGCTCGATGCCGATGAGGTCTGCCGCACCCTGGCCACCAAACCGGACGGGATGGAAGTGATCTGCACCGGTCGCGGCGCCCCGCTGCAGCTGGTGCAACTGGCCGACTTGCACTCCGAGATGCGCGCCCACCAGGGCGAGGGCGGCCTCGACGGCATCGAGATTTACACCGGGGAGGGCAAAGGCAAATCCACCAGCGCCCTGGGCAAGGCCCTGCAGGCGATCGGCAAGGGCATCAGCCAGGACAAGAGCCACCGCGTGTTGATCCTGCAATGGCTCAAGGGCGGCAAGGGCTACACCGAAGATGCCGCCATCGCCGCCCTGCGCGAGAGCTACCCCCACCTGGTGGACCACCTGCGCTCGGGCCGCGACGCCATCGTCTGGCGCGGCCAGCAGCAGCCCATCGACTACGTCGAGGCCGAGCGCGCCTGGGAGATCGCCCGCGCTGCGATCTCAAGCGGTCTGTACAAAACGGTCATCCTCGATGAGATCAACCCCACCGTCGATCTCGAGCTGCTGCCGGTCGAACCGATCGTGCAGACCCTGCTGCGCAAACCGGCCGAAACCGAGGTGATCCTCACTGGCCGCTGCAAGCAGCGACCAGCTTATTTCGATCTGGCCAGCGTGCACTCAGAAATGGTGTGTCACAAGCACTACGCCGAACGGGGCGTCGACCTCAAACGGGGCGTCGATTACTGACCAGCACGGGCAATCGGATGGATTGCCGCTCTCAGCGTCGGCTGCGCCTCTCGTGCAGAGCGTCTTCGAGCTCTTCGGGGGTCATTGCTCCAGGATCAGGCGGCGCGACAAAACGCCCGAGCAGCAAGGCCACCAGCAGTGACACATACAGGGTGCTACTGATGCCCAGCAGCACCACAAAACGCTCTCCGTAGACGTTGGAAGGAAGCACATCTCCATAGCCAAGCGTCGAGACAGTGATGTAAGAAAAATAAATCAGACGCTCGAGCATCGTCTCATTATCGAGTACATGACCGAGATTGAAGGTGTTGGGATTGTGGTGCTGCATCATGGTGGCGATGACCCCTCCGGTCAGCCCCAGATGCACATATCCCCCCGCCGCACCGGCAAGCACCTGCAGATTGACCCGCGGAACCCGAGCCAGCAACTGCACAAGACGAATGGCCGAAAAGGTCAGAAAAGCCGCCAGCAGCACCATCGACACCAGGTGTGAGCGCTCGTTTACCCAGATTGCTGGCACCAGCACGACCCAACAGCTCAGGGCCGAAAGCACGCCAAGCAACTGAAATGCTTTGGTCACCAAACCAGCAACCGGTCGGTTGTCGAAACGGGGCAGGGTGCGGATCGACTGCATCACCAGCACCGTCATCACCAAGGGAACGACCAGGCGCTCCACAACGTTGCCGTTGCCATTGGCCCAAGGCAGCAACAGCACCGGCAACAGCGACGCCACCATAAACAGCACCAATTGGTGCTCGACCGAGGCAATGTTGAACTGGTGCTGACGTCTCAGCTCCTGACGTTGCTGACGCAGCAGCGCAGGATGGGCAGAAGGTCTCGTCTGCCACGGCCAGCGAAGTCGCTCCATGGCCGAACCCCTCAATAGCGGGGAACCGACGGGTCGACCTCCTGACTCCAGGCGTCGATGCCACCAGTCACGTTGATTCCATCGATGCCATGGCGCTTGAGGGTGATCAGGGCCTTGGCGCTGCGACCGCCCACCTTGCAATGGGCATAGAGCTGCTTGCCGGCGGCCAGCTGCCTGATGCGCTCGATCGCTGTGCCGTTTTCGATCTGATCGAGCGGGATCAACACAGCGCCTGGGATCACAGCGATCTCGGCTTCTGGTGGGTTGCGTACATCGATCAGCACCAGGCCACTGCTGTCAGCATCGAGACGCGTTTTGAGCTCGGTGACCGTGATGCTCTCGACCGCACCGGCCTCCTCCTGCCCAGGGGCGCTGCCGCCCACGCCGCAGAACTCCTGATAGTCGATCAATGTCTCGATCACCGGGCGCTCGGGGTTGGGCCTGAGCTTGAGCTCCCGGAACTTCATGCCCAGCGCATCAAACAGCAGCAGCCGCCCGCTCAAGGTGGTGCCGATGCCGGTGATGATCTTGACCGCTTCGGTGGCCTGGATCACACCGATGATGCCCGGCAGCACGCCGACCACACCACCTTCGGCGCAGGAGGGCACCATGCCCGGCGGCGGCGGCTCCGGAAACAGGTCGCGGTAATTGGGGCTCTGGGCATCGAGGTTGAACACCGTCGCCTGTCCCTCAAAGCGGAAGATCGAGCCGTAGACGTTGGGCTTGCCGAGCAACACGCAGGCGTCGTTGACGAGATAACGCGTGGGGAAGTTATCGGTGCCGTCGCAAACGAGGTCGTAGGGCTTGATGATCTCGAGCGCGTTGTCACTGGTCAGGGCTGTCTCGTACAGATCCACCTGGCAATGGGGGTTGATCTCGAGGATGCGCGCCTTGGCCGATTCGATCTTGGGCTTGCCCACCCAGCTGGTGCCGTGAATCACCTGGCGCTGCAAGTTGCTGTGGTCGACAACGTCAAAGTCGACGATGCCGATGCGGCCAACCCCTGCAGCCGCCAGATAAAGCAGCAGCGGCGAGCCCAGACCTCCGGTGCCCACACAGAGCACGGCGCTGGCCTTGAGGCGTTTCTGACCCTCCATGCCCACCTCGGGCAGGATCAGATGGCGCGCAAAACGGGCCACCTCATCGGGGCTCAGCACAACGCCGCTGGTGTCAGGAGGAAGCATGGGCAACAGGCCTGGCGGTTGCAAATGCCGCCGATGGTTCTGCGTCCATTCTCCATGGCACCGAACAAGCGCTCTGTGCCGGCAGACCTGGCTCTGCCTCGGGCAACCACCAGCAGGCCCAGGTCCACCCCAGCAGCGCCGGTTGCCCGGAGGTCTGGCCAGCAATCAGCAGCAGGGCAGGGGGGAAGTTGAGCTGCAGATCGGTGGGCGATGGCCGCGGGGCCGAAGCGGGGTGGCTGTGGGCGCAGCCGAGCACCTGCAGCCCGCGCTGGCGGGCCCAACGCTGAGCCAGCAGCTGCTCGCGCGGATCGAGCAAAAAACGACGCTGCCGTTCAGCCCTCTCAGGCCAGCTGTTGAGTGCCGGCCAGATCTGCTGCACCCGCCAGCACGACGAGGCACTGGTCCCAAGCAGGAGGGCACAGCCCTCAACGGGTCTGGCCGCGGTCAACACCGATGCCAGAACGGTGAGAGCCTGCGCATCAATCGACAGATTCTCTGGCGGTTGCGCGGCCATCCCGATAGGTTATTCAGAAACTCAACGACTTCCAACCCTGTCCATGAGCGACTTCACTTCCGCCACCGCTGAGCAGGGCCAAGAGAGCGCAGCTAGTACACCCACGGTCGAAGCCAACGCCACCAGCGAGGAGACCGTGACCACCAGCTTCAGCGAGCGGTACGGCGAAATCCTGGGCAAGGTCAACCAGACCCTCGATTCGGTCGACTGGAACCAAATGGGTCGCATCGGCAAAGCCACCGGCGTGATCGTTGCCGTGATCGTGATCCAGGTGCTGATCAAAGGGGTTCTCGACACCATCAATCTGCTGCCGATTGTCCCCGGACTGCTCGAGCTGCTGGGCCTGATCGTCGTCGGTCAGTGGAGCTGGAACAACCTCACGACCAGCGACAAGCGCAGTGCCGTGATCGGCCGCATCCAAACCCTGCGCAAGGAATACCTGGGCTGACTCTCCCATCCAACGAGCATCAGTGCAGGCTCAGCAGGCGATCGATGCTCTGTTGAGCCTGCCGCCCGTAACCAGCGCCAAACAGGTTGGCGTGGTTGAGCAGGTGATAGAGGTTGTAGAGCATCGCCCTCTGTTCGGCGCCGGGCGGCAAGGGCCATTCAGCCTCGTATCCCGCAAAAAAAGCCTGCGGGAATCCGCCAAACAGCCCAGCCATGGCCAGGTCGACTTCCTGGTCGGCGCGATAGACCGCTGGATCAAAGATCGTGCCCCCGCCAGATCGCAGCAGACCGGCATTGCCGCTCCACAGATCGCCATGGACCAGCACCGGCTCGACCAAGTGGGCGCTGAGCCACTGTTTGGCCAGCGCAACGATCTGGGCGCCGCCGCTGAAGCACCGCCCCGCACGCGCTGCCAATTGCAGCTGAAATCCCAGGCGCTGCTCAGCAAAAAAAGACCCCCAGTGCTGTTGCCAGCCGTTGGGCTGGGGGCTGGCCCCGATGTAATTGGCTGTCCCCCAGCCAAAACTGCCCTGCCCCGGGCCGCAGCTAAGGCTGTTGCGATGCATCCGCGCCACAGCCCTGCCGAGACCCTGCCACCACTGCTCGTGCTGCTCGCACGCCCCGCCCCGATCGAGCTCGAGCCAGGGCAGCAACAACAACACCTGATCACCCACCACAGCGCAGGCTTGCGGCTGCGGCACCCGTAGCTCTGGAGGTGCAACCGCCGCCAAGGCGATCAGGCCCTCAGCTTCGGCGGCCAAGAGGGGTTCGGCGTCAGCCCGGTTTGTTTTGACAAAACAACAGCGCCCATCGGCCAGCTGCACACACCAAGCGTGATGGATGCATCCGCCACCCACCGCCCCCTGGCGTTGTAGGGGGGCACCCAGCTGCTGCTGCAACCAGCGCACCAGGGCATCGTCCATCACGGCCACGGCACAGGACTGCCAGCATGCCGCGATGCAGCAGCCCGTGAGCCCAAACGACACGCCGGCTGCCCCTGCCATTGACGTGGTGGTCGTGGGCGCTGGCATTGCCGGGCTCACGGCGGCGGCCCTGCTGGCCGATTCCGGCCTGCAGGTGGTGTTGCTCGAAGCCCACCACCAGTGCGGTGGCTGTGCCGGCACCTTCCGGCGGGGGCCGTGGACCTTCGATGTTGGGGCAACCCAGGTGGCCGGCCTCGAGCCGGGAGGCATCCACCGGCGGCTGTTTGACCACTTCAACCTGAGCGGCCCAACGGCCAGTCCGCTGGATCCAGCCTGTGTGGTGGATCTAGGCGACGGTCGCCCGGCGGTGCAGCTGTGGCGCGATCCGCAGCGATGGCGGGCCGAGCGCGAGCACCAGTTCCCCGGCAGCGGGCGCTTCTGGCAATGGTGCAGTGCCCTGCATGCCGCCAACTGGCGTTTTGCCGCGCGGGATCCGGTGCTGCCACCGCGCAACAGCTGGGATCTGGGGCAGTTGCTGGCTGCGCTGGGCCCCGCCAACCTGGCCAGTGGCCTGTTGAGCACGGCCACCATCGCCGACCTGCAGCGCTGGAGCGGCTGCGGCAGCGATCAGCGCCTGCGACGCTTTCTCGATCTGCAACTGAAGCTCTACTCGCAGGAGCCAGCCGACCGCACCGCCGCCCTGTACGGCGCCACCGTGCTGGCCATGGGGCAGGAGCCGCTGGGGTTGTGGCATCTGCACGGATCGATGCAGAGGCTCAGCAGCGCCCTCGAAACGGCCCTGCAGCAAGGTGGCGGCGACCTACGGCTGCGGCACCGGGTGCAACGGCTGCAGCCTGCGGCCAATGGCACCTGGCAAGTCAGCGGCGACGGGCCAGGCGGACGCCCCTTTGCACTGAATGCGGCCGATGTGGTGGTGACGGTACCGCCCCAAAGCCTGCTTGCCCTGATGCCGCAGGAGCTGCCGGCAGGCTACCGCCGCAGGCTGGCCAACCTGGCGGAACCCTCCGGAGCCCTGGTGTTCTACGGGGCGATCGAACGCCGCTGGCTGCCCCCCGGCTGTCCCAGCCATCTGCAGAGCGACTGGCGCGAGCCGGGATCGCTGTTCGTCACGGTCAGCCAGGAGGGCGACGGCCGCGCCCCGGCGGGCCAGGCCACCGTGATCGCCAGCGTGTTCACCGCTGCCAAGCCCTGGTTCAACGCCCCGCTCGATCAGCCCAGCGTGCGTCAGGAGACCAAACAACAGCTGACCGCGCAGATCAAGCAAGGCCTGGCCTCGCTGCTGCAGGTAGAGCCGACGCAGTGGCTCCACGACGAACTGGCCACCCCCCGCGCCTTTGCCCATTGGTGCGGACGCCCCCTGGGCTATGTGGGGGGACTGGGTCAGCACCCCAGCCGCTTTGGCCCCTTTGGCCTGGCCAGTCGCACACCGGTGTCAGGTCTATGGCTGTGCGGCGATTCGATCTACCCCGGCGAAGGGACCGCCGGGGTGAGTCTCTCGGCCCTGATGGCCTGCCGCCAGCTGCTCGCCCAACACGGCACCACGCTCACGCTGCGCCAGCCCCGCGCTTAGGTCGGCTTCACAAACCCAGGGCGCAACTGCTGACACTCGCCGAGGGCCGCCTCCAGGTCGCTCCACTGCCCGTGTTGCACCTGCTGCTCCAGCAGCGCCAACTGCTGTTGGTAGAGGCGCAAGGCCTGCAGCAGCGCCCCCTGATTGGTGCGGGCCATCTGGGTGCCCAATGCGGGATTGCCACCGCCCACCCGGGTGGTGTCGGCAAAGCCCGACGAGGCCAGGGCGCGCACCAAGGCCGGCAACCCTTGTTGAGGCAATGCGGCGAGCGCGCCGCGGTCGGCGCTCTGCAACAGGGCGGCCGACACCAGCACCGGCAAGTGGGAGATCAACGCCACCGCCCTGTCGTGGGCAGCCGCCTCACAGCTGAGCCAGCGGGCCCCCAGCGATACGGCCAACCCCTGGACTTGGGCCAGGGCCTCAGGATCGGTCTCTGCCGTGGGTGTGACCACCCAGGGGCGATCAGCGAACAGCCCCGCAAGGCCGGCCTCCACACCGGCCTCGGCGGTGCCCGCCATCGGGTGGGACGCCACGAAGCGCGGGTGCAGCGGCTGCCAGCGCTCCAACACCGGTTGCTTGACCGAGCCCACATCGGTCACCACAGCAGCTGCAGGGATCGCCGCCACCAGATCGGGATCGGGATCGAGCAACCGCTCGAGCGGCAAGGCCAGCAACACCAAGGCACAGTCCTGCAGCACGGCGGGATCAGTGCTCACCCGATCCACCAATCCCCGTTGCAGGGCGCGCTCGGCCGTGGTGCTGCGGTGCACCAAGCCGCACACCTGGCGGCCCTGACGACGCAGATCAAGACCAATCGAGCCACCGATCAGACCGAGGCCAACGATGCCCACCGGCCCCTCGTTGCGACTGAGCGGCTGCTGCGCTGGAGCCATGGCGGACGCGCCCCAAAAGATGCTGGCCCCAGCTTCCTACGATTCCGCGATGTTGGAAGCCCGCGCCCACCAACAACTCAAGGCCCTGCTGGTGCAGGAGGGTGGCGAGATCTGGCCCCATCACCTGAGCCTGAGCCGGCTGGTGGGCCGCAGTCTGCGGCGTGGTGATCACAGCCTGATTCGTCTCGCGGTGGGCAGCTCCCCCAGCTGGTGGATTTCGCTGCTGGTGCCGCTGGCCTTGAGCGACACCCCGCTGGCCCTGGTCGTCAGCGACACCTTGCGCCAACGGCTGCTGCAGGTGGAGCTGCCCCGCCTCACCCGGGCCGGGCTGGCCCTGGCCTGCGCCGAGGGACCATCTCCCCCGCCCGAGGGGGTGCTGTGGTTGCTCAACCACGCTGAGCTGGTGCAAGCCTGGCAACAGCATCGGCTGGGCACGAGGCAACTGGTGCTGCCCGAAGCCGAACAGCTCGAGACCGCCCTGCGCCAGGCCTTGTCGGTCACCCTGGCGCCCAGCCGGTGGGACCAGTTGCGACGGGCCATTCCACGTGCCGATGCTGCCGTGCTCGCCCTGCATGAACGGCTGAGCCGGCGGGTGCTGGCCTCTCCGCGCAACCCAGGCGGTCTGGTCGCCCTGCGCGACGAAGACGAAGCCCCATTGCGCCATCTGCTGGCCTTGCTGACGCCATTGCCCGCCCCCTGGGATGCGTGGCAAAGCAGCGGCGAAGGGGGCTGGACCAGCTGGGCCGAAGTCGACCCCCAACTGCTGCAGTGGACGCTGCATCGCCAACCGCTCGAACCGCTGCAGTCGCTGGCCGGCCTGCTGCAGGGCCGGGGCGCCATCGTGATCGGCCAACTGCCGGGTCCGCGTCAGGGAGACCCCTTGCCGGCGGCGGCCATCAGCCTGGGCCTGACGCCCCAGGTCGACGTCGTTCTGGGCGAGCCGCCACTGGCCGATCCCCTGCCGCTGTTTGCACCGTTGCGCCAACCACTGCCCAACAGCCCGATGTACGGCGAGCACCTGCTGGAGCAATGCCGCCGTCTGGTGCTGGGACAACAGCGGCTGACGCTGGTGCTCGCCGACGACGAACAGCTGCTGCGCCAACTCACCAGTGGCCTGGCTGCCGAATTCGGCAGCCGCGTGGTGCACCAATCCACCAGCCCCGAGGCGAATGGCGTGCTGTGTGCCAGTTGGTCCTGGTGGCTCAGCCATCAGGACCGCCTCCCTTTGCCTGGCCAGGTGGTCGTGGCGCTGCTGCCGATCGCCAGCCTCGAAGATCCACTCACCGCTGCACGGGTTGCAGTGCTGAGGAACCTCGGTCGTGACTGGTTCCGTGAACTGCTGCTACCCGATGGCCTGTTGCGCCTGCAATTGGGAGTCGCCAGCCTGCGGCGTCAGAGCGGCACGCGGCTGGCCATTCTCGATGGCCGCCTCAGGGGCCGCAGTTGGGGGCAACGGGTGTTGCAATCCCTCGAGCCCTGGGTCAAACTGAGCCGTTTGCTGCCGTCGTGATACAGGGCAGCAAACGCCTAGCTTGGGCCGATTGATCTGGCCAGCGCAAGCCACTGA
>VGQR01000052.1 GCA_016882345.1 Cyanobacteria bacterium K_DeepCast_35m_m2_023 | reverse complement strand
GCTGGCGCCCTTCGTGCTGCTGCCCCTGCTGCTGACCGTGACCACCGGCATGGGGTACCGGCTGCTGCGTGACTGGGGCGGGGTGGGGCGCGATCAGGCTCACCTGCTGATGGTTCTGCATGAGGGCGAGTGGCTGCAGCGCTGGTTCGGTCCCCCAGGCGAGACCCTCTATGTGATGCTCAATGGACTCGGTCTGCTATGGATGGTGGCGACGGGCAGTGCCATGGCCTGGCAACGGATCAGCCGACGCTTCAGCCGACATGAAGGCTGAGGGCGTCACCTGAGCCGGTACACTGGTTGTTCGGCCAGCGATTAGGGGGCATCCATGGCAGAGACACCGGTAACCAGCGACGACACAGCCGACGTGACCAACGACGAGACCAACGATCAGGCCGCCAGCGTGGATGCAGCGGGCGAAGCAGCATCCACTGCCACGGCAGTGGCCGACAAGCCTGCCGCCGCCCGTGCCACCACCGGCAAACTCAGCGCCCAAGACCTGATTCGCGCCTTTGAGTTCGAACAACTCAAAAGCGACCTTCCTGAGATCTATGTGGGCGACACCGTCAAGGTGGGCGTCCGCATCCGCGAAGGCAACAAAGAGCGGGTGCAGCCCTATGAGGGCGTGGTCATCGCCAAGCGCCATGGCGGTCTCAATGAGACCATCACCGTGCGCCGCATCTTCCAGGGCATCGGCGTCGAGCGGGTGTTCATGCTTCACAGTCCCCAAGTGGCTTCCGTCAAAGTTGAACGTCGCGGTAAGGTGCGCCGGGCGAAGCTCTTTTATCTGCGCGACCGGGTGGGTAAAGCCACTCGCGTGAAGCAGCGCTTCGATCGCTAATTTGCGCTTCGGGTTTTCTCCCGATCGCAATTGTTCAACGGGGGCATCGGCCTTGCGCCGTTAGTTCAGTTGGTAGAACGCAGGTCTCCAAAACCTGATGTCGGGGGTTCAAGTCCTCCACGGCGCGTTCGATGTCCCCACCTGCTGTTTCGTGGTTCCGGACATGGAGTTGGATCTGCAACCTGGTGATGTGGTGAAGGTGCTTGAATCGGCCGCATTGGGCTGGGTTCGGGCACGGGTTATCCGCGTCAAGTCGGGTGGCCGCGTGGTCGTTCAAAGCGACCAGGGCCGCGAATTCACGGCCCGGGGCAATCAAGTGCGTCTGATCGAGCCTGCCGGCTTCCGTCCCTGACGCACATCTGCGTTGTGGCGGTCCTGCCCCAATCAACATCCCAGTTGACGAAGGGACCGCCCATCACAGATACTTTTCAAGACGTGATCGATACCGGCCCACACGCCATCATCGTTGCCAAATCGCGACACCAGAACGGCCCATCAGCCAACCTGGGACTGTAGTTCAATCGGTTAGAGCACCGCCCTGTCACGGCGGAAGTTGCGGGTTCGAGCCCCGTCAGTCCCGTTCCAAAACAAGCTCAGCGAAGGCTCCATGCAGGCAGGATCGTTGTCGACCCAACAGCCTGATGGCGATCGGCTGGTGCGCGTTCGTCTCGCACCCAGCCCAACCGGCACCCTGCACATCGGCACAGCAAGAACCGCGGTGTTCAACTGGCTGTATGCCCGCCGCCAGGGGGGGCAGTTCCTGTTGCGGATCGAAGACACCGACAAAGAGCGCAGCAAGCCCGCATACACCGCCAACATCCTTGAGGGCCTGCAGTGGCTGGGCCTCAGCTGGGACGCTGAACCCGTCATCCAAAGCGAGCGGGTGGAAGCCCATCGGACCGCCATTCGGCAGTTGCTCGCCAGTGGGCACGCGTATCGCTGCTACGCCAGCGATGACGAGCTCGTGGCCATGCGTGAGGCCCAGGCAGCCGCCAAGCAGGCCCCCCGCTACGACAACCGCCACCGCAACCTGTCTCCTGAGCAGGAGCAGGCTTTCATCGCCGCAGGCCGCCAACCGGTCGTTCGCTTCAAAATCGACGACGATGCCGTGATCACCTGGACCGATCTGGTGCGCGGCCCCATGCGCTGGAGCGGCAGTGACCTCGGCGGCGACATGGTGATCGCCCGTCGCGCCCCGGCCGATGCGATCGGCGATCCGCTGTACAACCTGGTGGTGGTGGTGGATGACGCCGCCATGGCCATCAGCCACGTGATCCGCGGCGAAGACCACATTGCCAACACGGCCAAGCAACTGCTGCTGTACGAGGCCCTGGGCGCGATCCCCCCGGTGTTTGCCCACACGCCACTGATCCTGAACGCCGAAGGCAAAAAACTCTCGAAGCGCGACGGGGTCACCTCGGTCAGCGACTTCAAGGCCATGGGCTACACCTCCGAAGCCCTAGCCAATTACATGACCCTGCTCGGCTGGTCACCGCCTGAGGGCATGGGCGAGCGTTTCACCCTGGAACAGGCCGCCGCGGTGTTCGATTTTGATCGCGTCAACAAAGCAGGCGCCCGCTTCGACTGGGACAAGCTCAACTGGCTCAACGGCCAGGTGCTGCACGAGCTGCCCGCCGCCACCCTGCGCGAGCAGCTGGCGCCCCTGTGGGCCGAGCGCGGCTGGGGCGCGGTAGCCGCAACGCCCTGCGGCGACCCCAGCTGGCAGCAGGACCTGGCCACCCTGCTGGGCCCCTCGATGAGCCTGCTGGCCGATGGCATCGAGCAGGCCCGGCCGTTCTTCGAGGCACCTGAGCTCAACGAGGCTGCCCAGGCCCAGCTCGAGCTCGAGGGAGCCCGCACCGCCCTGGGCGCCGTGGCCACGGCCCTGGAGCAACGGGGCCCGCAAGCTCCCCTGGATGCCGACACCGCCCAGGCCCTGCTGGGCGACGCCACCGCCGCGGCCGGCATCAAAAAAGGCGTGCTGATGAAATCGATGCGCGCCGCCCTGCTGGGCAGCCTGCAGGGTCCTGACCTGCTGCAGACCTGGCTGCTACTACACCTAATCGGCGACGACCTGCCCCGCCTGCGCCGCTGCCTCTGAGTCGGCAGGGGTTTCGACCAGCCCCAAACGGCCCGCCAGCGAGGCGGCACTGAGCCCCTGCAGACCGACGGTCATCAGGATTGTCAGAAACACAAGGCCCTGAAGCCGGCCCGCACCGAGCACGCCGGCGTCTTCGAGACGAATCGAGAACAGCGCCGCCACCGCCGCGGTGACGATTCCCCGGGGAGCAAGCCAAGCCAGCAGCAACTTTTCGGAGCCCGTGAACGGCAGCCCCCAGGTGGCCAGGCCGATCGCCAGCGGACGCTGCAACAGCATCAGCGCCAGCACACACAGCACCCCACCCCAGCCCAGGGGACTCAGCTCGCGCCAACTGACATCGGCCGCCAGCAACGGAAACAGCATCGTGATGGCCAGCATCGCCAGCTGACGGATCAGATCATCGAGGGCGCTCACCTCGGTATCGAGGCGCCGGCCCACCACCACGCCCGCAGCCACCGCCGCCGGCAGGCCCGACTCGGGCAGCAGCGACTCGCAGAGCGAGAACATCAGAAACACCGTTCCCAGGGTGAGCTGCAGACGGAGCGGTTGGGCCGTTTCCTCCGGAATCGGACGCAGTGCCGTGCTCAGCAGCCAACCGCAGACGGCGCCAACCAGGGCCCCGCCGCCGAGCCGCAGCACCAAGCCCACGGCCAATTCGCGCCAGCCATGCAAATGGCCGAGCAACAGTTCCAACAGCAACAGCGCCAGCACCGCACCCACGGGTTCGAGCACCAGACCTTCGCCCTCGAGCACGTCACCCAGGGGGGGACGCAACCTGATCTGGCGCACCAGGGGGGTCACCACCGTCGGGCCAGTGGCCAGCACGATGGCGCTGTAGACCGCCGCCAACGGCCAGCTGAGGCCGGCCATCCAGTGGGCTGCCAACAAACCGCCACCCACCGCCAGCACCAGGCGCACCATGACGATGCGCAGCACGGTGAGTTTGAGGGCATCGCCGGGCAGGCGCAGGTTGATGCCCCCGTCAAACAGCACCACGCTGACCAACAGCCCCACCACGACCTCCAGGCCGTTGCCCAGATCCAGGGGATCAACCAGATGCAGGCCGGAGCGACCGATCAACAGACCGGCGCTCAGCAGCAGCACAACGGCCGGCAGACCGCTCAGCCAGGCCAGTCCCTGGGCGAGGGCACCGGCGAACACCGTGACACCCCACAACAGACCCAGACGGTCAGGGGTCATTCATCCAGTGCATTGAACTTGGGTTCGACCCGGATCGCGATCACGCTGCTGGGACGCAAAACGAGGTACTCACCCTCCATCTCGCTGAGGGGCACATTGACGAAGGCATCAGCAGCCGAGGCCGTCAACACGCCGCCGTACCACTGCTGAAACGCCTCGAGGGTGGGAAACGAGACGGTTTCACTCTGGCCGCCGCTCAGGTGGAGATGGATGGCGTAGCGCCGGGGGGTGCGGGCCATGGAGGTGAGGCACGATGAGCACAGAATGCCCCAGTGCCGAGGGTTTGTGCCAGCGGCAACGACACCAGCAGAGGCAGGCTCGTCGCTGGCGCATACAGCGGGTGCCTGGGCTGGCCCTGGGCCGTCAGACCCAGAGCCAATGCGGGCAGCCCGGGGGCCATCGCCTGCAGCAGACCCAGCAGCTGCAGGTCACGGCCCTGCCAGGCTCCCTGATTGCCCCATCCAAGCCAGATTGCGGCGGGTTGGAGCGCTGGCGACACCTCTGCGCCAGCAAGCCCCACCCCCAAGGCCCAGCCCAGCCAACGATCGTTCTCAGCACCCACCGGATCGCTGCAGCGCCGCAACACCGCCGGACTGGGGCTGATGCGAGCAAACAGATTGAGCACCAGCACCGACCCAAACCCCCAGTCCCCCGCAAAGCCCACAATCCGCCGCAGGGTCGGGTCATCGCGCACGCCATCGGCCCGCGACGGGTTCAGCCCGACGAACAGCAACGCCGGCTGCTGCGGCTGCCACTGCCGCCGCAACCACCACCGGTAGCGCCCACAAGCGCTAAAGGCGGCGTCAGCATCAGCGGCGGAGTCGGGGTCGGGGTCGAGGGCGTTCAACGCACCGCAGGCAGAACAGCGTCAGGGCATGGTGACCAACTTTGTGGCCATCTTTGCAAGCACCTTTGTGACCACATTTGTGAGCACCGTGCTGGGACCAGCTTGCACAGGGTGTGACCAGCTAGCACAGGTGTTCTCGCAGCACACTTGTAGAGGATGTACATCTGTACATCCATTCGCAGGGCCGCGACAACCACCAAGCGAGGCCGCGACAAGCAAAGCCGCGAACCTCACCGCATCGGACCGCACTGCAGCGCTTCTGGCAGGCTATGGATCCCTTGATTGATCAGCCGTGGCGTCGCCGCAGACCACCAGCGACAGGCCGCTGCTGCTGCTGATCGACGGCCATTCACTGGCGTTTCGCAGTTTTTACGCCTTCAGCAAGGGGGGCGACGGCGGCCTGAGCACCAAGGAGGGGGTGCCCACCAGCGTCACCTACGGCTTTCTCAAGGCCCTGCTCGACAACTGCAAGTGGCTCAAACCCCAGGGATTGGTGGTGGCCTTCGACACGGCCGAGCCCACCTTCAGACACGAGGCCGATGCGGCTTACAAGGCCCACCGCGACGAAGCGCCCGAGCACTTCTTCGCCGATCTCATCAACCTGCAGCAGATCCTCAAAGACAGCCTCGACATCCCGCTGGCGATGGCGCCGGGCTTCGAGGCCGACGATGTGCTGGGCACTCTGGCCAACCGGGCGGCCAACGCAGGTTGGCGGGTGCGCATCTTGTCGGGCGATCGCGACCTGTTCCAGCTGGTCGACGATCAGCGCGACATCGCCGTTCTGTACATGGGCGGCGGCCCCTACGCCAAAAACAGCGGTCCCAGCGAAATCCGCCGCGACGGCGTGATCGCCAAGCTTGGCGTCACCCCCGAGGAGGTCGTCGACCTCAAGGCCCTCACCGGCGACACCAGCGACAACATCCCCGGGGTTCGCGGCGTCGGTCCCAAGACGGCGATCACCCTGCTTCAGGCCTACACCGACCTCGACGGCATCTACCAGGCCCTTGAACAGCTGCAGGCCGCCGGCCCCAAGGCCAAAGACCCCAAGGGAGCACTCAAGGGCGCACTGCTCGCCAAACTCGCCGAGGGCAAGGAGGACGCCTACCGCTCGCGCCATCTGGCCGAGATCCTGATCGACATCCCCCTACCCGAAGAACCGCGGTTGGAGCTCGGTAGCGTCGACTCCGGAGCACTGGCTTCTTCGCTCGAAAAGCTTGAGCTGTACTCGCTGGCCAAACAGGTGGGCACCTTCGCTCAGCTGTTCTCGGCCACCGCGCCGGAGCCAGCGCCGCTTCGCAGCGATGCCACCAGCGCTGCAGCACCATCCGGGGGAGTCGCCCCCGAACTGCGGCCCCAGCTGATCACCACCGAGGCGGCCCTTGAGGCGCTGATGGCCCGGCTGATGGCCGCCACCGACCCGCTGCAGCCGACCGCACTCGACACCGAAACCACCAGCCTCAACCCCTTCCAGGCCGAGCTGGTAGGCGTGGGCCTGGCCTGGGGCGACGGTACCGAGCAGCTGGCCTACATCCCCATCGGCCACCAGCTGTCCAGTGCAGCCTCGTCCGATCAACACCTCGCTGACGGGCAACACCTCGCAGACGGACATCCAGCCGCAGACGGACAGCAAAGCTTCGATCAAGCCCTGTCAACGCGTTGTACAGATGTACATCCGGTAGACAGCGCCACAGCAACAGCCCCCAGTGACCTTCACAGCCCGAGGGACAGGCGGGGCAACATCCACCCGGGCGCAACGCCCGCCGCAGCTGATGCAGCTGACGCAGCCCAACTGCAGCAACTGCCGCTGGACACGGTGCTGACCGCCCTGGCGCCCTGGCTGGCGAGTGCGGCGCATCCCAAGACGCTGCAAAACGCCAAATACGACCGTCTGATCCTGCTGCGCCACGGCCTGGCTCTGGGCGGCGTGGTGCTCGACACCCTGCTGGCTGACTACCTGCGCGACGCCAACGCCAAGCACGGCCTCGAACTGCTGGCCGAGCGCAACTTTGGTTTCACGCCCACCAGCTATGGCGCGCTGGTGCCCAAGGGCGCCGATTTTTCGGCGGTGCCGATCGCGGCAGCCGCCCAGTACTGCGGCATGGACGTGCACCTGACCTGGCGCCTGGCTCGGCTGCTGCGCGACCAGCTCGCTGCTCTGGGCCCCGCACTGCTGCCATTGCTCGAGCAGGTGGAGCAACCGCTCGAGCCGGTACTGGCGCAGATGGAAGCCACCGGCATCCGCATCGACATCGACTACCTCAAGGAGCTGTCCGAAGAACTATCGGCAACCCTGGTGCGCCTTGATGCGGCTGCCAAGACCGCAGCTGGTGTCGATTTCAACCTGGCCTCGCCCAAGCAGCTGGGCGAACTGCTGTTCGAGACCCTGGGCTTGGACCGCAAGAAATCGCGCAAGACCAAGACCGGCTGGAGCACCGATGCCGCCGTGCTCGAGAAGCTTGAAGCCGACCACCCGGTCGTGCCGCTGGTGCTGGAACACCGCACCCTGAGCAAGCTCAAGAGCACCTATGTGGATGCCCTACCGGCGCTGGTTGAGCCTGAAACCGGCCGGGTGCACACCGATTTCAATCAGGCGGTCACCGCCACAGGTCGACTGAGCAGCAGCAACCCCAACCTGCAGAACATTCCGGTGCGCACCGAGTTCTCGCGCCGCATCCGCAAGGCCTTTCTGCCCCAGGAGGGCTGGCAGCTTCTCTCAGCCGACTACTCGCAGATCGAGCTGCGCATCCTGGCCCACCTCTCGGGAGAAGCGGTGCTGGTGAACGCCTACCAACAGGGAGACGATGTGCACCGGCTCACAGCGCGCCTGCTGCTCGACAAAGCCGAAGGCGAAACCGTCAGCAGCGACGAGCGCCGCCTGGGCAAAACGATCAATTTCGGGGTGATCTACGGCATGGGTGCCAAGCGCTTCGCCCGCGAGACCGGCGTCAGCCAGGCCCAGGCCAAGGAGTTCCTGCAGCGCTACAAGCAACGCTATCCGCAGGTGTTCGCCTTTTTGGAATTGCAGGAGCGGCTGGCCCTGAGCCGCGGCTACGTCGAAACCCTGCTGGGCCGGCGCCGCCCCTTTGCCTTCGACCCGGCCGGGCTGGGCCGGCTCAAAGGCCAGGACCCACTGACCATCGATCTCGACAGTGCCCGCCGCGCCGGCATGGAGGCCCAGCAGCTGCGCGCCGCCGCCAATGCCCCAATCCAGGGCTCCAGTGCCGACATCATCAAACTGGCGATGGTGCAGCTGGATCACGCCCTGACTGCCGCGGCCTTACCCGCCCGGCTGCTGCTGCAGGTGCACGACGAACTGGTGCTCGAAGCCGCCCCCGAGGCCATGGAACAGGTGCGCGATCTGGTCAAACGCACCATGGAACAGGCCGTCACCCTCAGCGTGCCGCTGCTGGTTGAGACCGGCGTGGGTGCCAACTGGATGGAGGCCAAATAAATCAGGGAGCGAGTGAGGGGTGCGCCTCAGCGCCGATCAGATCCCGTTTCCAGTCTTCGAGGAATCCTCCGGCCACATCCACCAGGATGCCCTTGGCCTCCATGGCGTTGACCGCCCGCTCAAAGGCCTCGATGCTGTGCCGACGCTGCGGCTCCGGCAAGGACGGGATTGGCCTCGCATTGAGGGCATCAGGCACGTCGGGATACTTGACCAGCTGCCAAAAGGTGATGGCAGCGATGCCATGCTTTTGGCAGAACGTTCCCAGCTGCTCGAGGCCCATGACCGTCTGGTCGTAGACACCGCAGCTCAATTGCAACGCCGGAGGATCGCCGTCCCCAAGGGTTCGGATCAGCTTCAGATTGGCTTCGATGGTCTTCAGTTCGACGCTGCGCCGCATCTGCCGCAACAGCAGGGGATCAACCGTATCGAGGCTCACACAGATCACCGCAAAGCGGGCCAGGGCTGCCGCTTCATCGACAGCCAGCGGGCGCGAAAGGTTGGTGATCAGCTGCGGGCGGAACCCCAGATCCAATACCCGCTGAGCAAACGACAGCCACTGGGGATGAATGGTGGTCTCACCGTGGCCATTGAGGTGCACCTGGAGAGTTTGCGGATCCTGGTCGGCTAACAGCGCCAGCACCTGGTCGAAGGTGTCAAGCGTCATGGACCGTGGTTCGTACCAGGGCTGGCTTACCGGGCAATAGGTGCAGCGCAGGTTGCAAGCGGTGGTGACCTCCACCCGCAGCGTCCGCAAGGGCCCTGGGTTCAGGTCGAATCCCTGGTCAGCGAGCAAGGCTGCAAAGTCATCGGCCGGGATCCAGGGCCGGATGTGGCATGCCGTGCAGCGTTCATTGAGTCGCCCGTCGCGCAGCTGCTGGCGCAGTTGCTGAAACGGCTCAGAATTCCACGCTCTGTGCAGCGAACCAACATTGAGCTGATCGAGTTCAACGGTGGTCCCGAAGTTGCAGCAGGCTTTCAATACTCTGCCGGGCGTGATCTCAAGATAGGTCCATGGGTCGTAACAAAGCCGGGTCTGGTGACCACTTGGTGCCGGCCTATTGCCTGAGCGCCGCCCTTCTGCCCATCCATGTTGCTGGTAGTGGTGCCAGCCACTGGGAAGATGCCCAGCCGCAACAGCCGCTTTGACGTCGGCATAAAGGGCCAGGTAAGACTCCTCATCCCAATCGGCAGGTCCGTACTCCATGGGCCATCTACGATGCCAACCAGTATCCCCTGCCCAGCCAGTGACCCTGCGGTTCACCAACACTCTGACCCGCCGGCTCGAGCCCTTTGAGCCGCTGACGCCAGGCCAGGTGGGCATCTACTGCTGCGGGGTGACGGTCTACGACCTGTGCCATCTGGGCCATGCCCGCAGCTACATCAACTGGGATGTGCTGCGCCGCTATCTGATCTGGCGCGGCTATGCGGTGACCTTC
>VGQR01000051.1 GCA_016882345.1 Cyanobacteria bacterium K_DeepCast_35m_m2_023 | reverse complement strand
AACAACCGCGACGATTTGGTGGTGATCTTTGCCGGCTACAAGGAGCGCATGGATGTGTTTTATCAATCGAATCCAGGCCTGTCGTCGCGGGTCGCCAATCACATCGACTTCCCTGATTACAGCGCCAATGAACTGCTGGCGATTGCCCGCTTGATTTTGGCAGCCGAGCATTACCGATTTAGTGAGGAGGCCACGGCTGCGTTTGGTGAGTACATACAGCGCCGCATGCAGCTGCCGTTCTTTGCCAATGCCCGCTCGATCCGTAATGCCATCGATCGCGCCCGCATGCGGCAGGCCGGCCGGTTGTTCAAACGGATGGGGCAGTCGCTCAGCAAGTGCGATCTGATGACCATCGAGGCCGAGGACATCACGGCCAGTCGGGTTTTTGCCGGTGAGCTTGAGGGGCTTGACCCCGCCGAACCCTTGTCCAAGTGATGTTGAATGTGGAGCCGACTGCAATCTGCAGCTGAAGTTGAATCGGCAAGAGCCCCTCGGCCAGAGCGTTTGACGCTGGGCGTCCTTGCGCTCAACAGCTAGGGGGTTGTGTCACGTGATCGTTGCTGCGGAGGAGGACCTTGCATCGATTCGGCAATCGAGGCCCTGATGAGCTTGTCAGCGCCAAAGAAACCCCAAAACAAACCGAGCAAGTAGGCAACCGCTTGATAAATGCTGATGATTGTCGCGACTAGGGCTGGTTGTTGTTGCGTTGATTTGATCAGGTCGTTGCTGGCGAGCCCCATCAACATCGCGCCGATCAATAGATCTCGCGACGCCACGCGTGTGGCCAATTTTTGTCTCGCGCTATCGAGGGCTTCACTGTTGATTGCCCAGGTCATGCTGTAGTTTTGCCAAGGCTCAGAAAGATGACTGCAATACTGACGTTCAGGATGCTTTTTGAGCCGATGGCTGGGCTGAGTTCAATGGCCACCACCATGAAGCCTGAAATTGGCAGCAACAGCCTCAGGTATTGCATGCAGGCCAGGCGAAAGCGATTCACTGACATCGGCCTGTCGATTAACGTCGTTTGCGCGAGTCGATCTGCAGCAGGTCGCGCACCTGTTGCACCTGGCGGGACAGCGTGGGATCGCTGTTGAGCTTTTTGTCGACTTGCTCCACGGCATACATGACGGTGGAGTGATCTTTGCCGCCGAACACCTCGCCAATGCGGGGCAGCGATAGGTCGGTGCTTTGGCGCATCAGGTACATGCCCACCTGACGTGCCTGCGACACATTGCGCTTGCGACTGGCGCTGCGCATTTCTTCACGGCTGACACCGAACACTTCGGCCACCTTGTCGACCACCTGTTCGGGGGTCACGTCGACATCACCGCCGTTGGGGTCGAGCATCGGCGCGACCGATTCGACCGTCATCGGCAGTCCAGTGATCGAGGCAAACGCCACGGCCCTGGTCAGCGCACCCTCGAGCTCGCGGATGTTCGAAGTGAAGCGGCCGGCGATGAATTGAATCAGATCGCGGGGCAGGCTCATCTGCTCCTGTTCAGCCTTCTTGTGCAGGATCGCCATGCGGGTTTCCAGATCGGGTGCCTGGATGTCGGCGATCAGTCCCATCGAAAACCGTGAGATTAGGCGCTCCTGCAGGCGTGGAATCTGGTTGGGGGGCCGGTCGCTGGCGATGACGATCTGGCGGCCGGCCTCGTGCAAGGCGTTAAAGGTGTGGAAGAACTCCTCCTGGGTGTACTCCTTGCCTTCGATGAACTGAATGTCGTCGACCAGGATCAGGTCGGCGGCGCGGTAGCGGTTGCGGAACGCCTGCATGCCGTCCTTGCGGATCGCCTGGATCAGGTCGTTGGTGAAGGTTTCGGTGCTGACGTAGTGGACTTTGGCCGCCGGGTCGATCTCGAGCCGGTAGTGCCCGATCGCCTGCATCAGATGGGTCTTGCCGAGACCCACCCCGCCGCACAAAAACAGGGGATTGAATTCACGCCCGGGCGCCTCGGCCACCGCCAACGCCGCGGCGTGGGCCATGCGGCTGTTGGGCCCGACCACGAAGCGCTCGAACACGTAGCGCGCGTTGAGGCCGGCGCTGGGGCGAACCGGATCGCCGGATCCGCTGGTGGCGCCCGCTGCCGACGCGGATGGCTGTGCCGCGCCGCCGGCAGCGATGCCGACCGTTGCGGGCGGCAGTTCGGCTGAGGTCGTCGTCTCGCCCATTGACGAGTGAATGCTGACCTCGATGGAGCGGCCCGTGATCGCACTGGCCGCTCGGCCAATGGCGCCCAGGTAGTTCTTGCGCAGCCAACCGCAGGCAAAGCTGTTGGGGGCCTCGAGTTCCAGGCGACCATCGCCGTAGGCGATGCATCGGGCGGGGCGGATCCAGGTCTCAAACGTGGGTTTGCTCAGGCTGGCCTGGAGATCCTGCTGAACCTGGTGCCACAGCTCCTCACCCTGCTGCACCGACAACCACAATCCACGAAAGCCGAATATACGCAGATCGGCTCTGCCCAACCGTTGTCGATGACACCCATGACACCGCACCCTGTTCGACGCCGTCTGCCGTTGCTGCTGTTGCTGCTGCTGTGTGGCAGCGCCCTTGCTCTGGGCGGCTGCAACGGGCGCTTGCCCGGTCTGCCGGGGGGGCAGCAGCCGGAACCGGCCCGCATCAGCGATGCAGCGCCGACGGCACCGTTGCAGCCCGGCAGCAACGTGATCGTCGATGCGGTGTCGCGGGTCGGACCGGCAGTGGTTCGGATCGACACGGTCAAGCGAACCATCAATCCCCTCGGCGGCCTGTTCGGCCAGGGCCCGTCGATCCAGCAGCAGCAGGGCCAGGGATCGGGCTTCATCACCCGTTCCGACGGTGTGATCTTGACCAACGCCCACGTGGTCGAAGGAGCCAGTGAGGTGAGCGTCACCCTGCCCGATGGCCGCAGTTTCAGCGGCAAGGTGCTGGGCAGCGATCCGCTCACCGATGTGGCGGTGGTCAAGGTGGTGGCCAGTCGTCTGCCGGTGGCCCCGCTGGGCGATTCGGCCAAGCTGAGGCCCGGCGAGTGGGCGATTGCCATCGGCAACCCCCTGGGTCTCGACAACACCGTCACTGCTGGCATCATCAGCGCGATTCAGCGCACCAATGCCCTGGGCGAGGGCCAGCGGGTGCCCTACATCCAGACCGATGCGGCCGTGAACCCCGGCAACAGCGGTGGGCCGCTGATCAACGACCGCGGTCAGGTGATCGGGATCAACACCGCGATCCGCCAGGCGCCCGGGGCCGGTCTGAGCTTCGCGGTTCCGATCAATGTGGCGCGGCAAATCGCCGCCCAGATCGTGGCCCGTGGCTATGCGAGCCACCCCTACATCGGCGTGCGGCTGCAGAGCCTGACGCCGCAGCTGGCTCGCGAGATCAATGCCACCACCAACGAGTGCCGGCTGCCCGAGGTCAATGGGGTCGTGGTGGTGGACGTCATGGCTGGCAGCCCCGCCGCCCGAGGCGACCTGCGCAATTGCGACCTGATCGAAGCGGTCGGCGGTCGCGTGGTGCGCAACCCTTCGGAGGTGCAGCTGGCAGTGGATGGCGCCCGGGTCGGTTCGCCGCTCGAGTTGCGCGTGCGCCGAGGGGACCAGCAACTGAACCTCACCCTCAAACCGGCCGAATTGCCGCGGCAGCGGTGAACCACTCGCAACGCTTGGTGGTGTTGATGGCCCGCTGGCCCGCCCCCGGGCGCTGCAAGAGCCGTCTGGCCGCCGATCTGGGCGCCGTGCGGGCCGCTGCCGTGCAGCAGCGGTTGCTGCGCCACAGCGTGACGGTGCTCGAGCAGGTCAGCGGCTCGCTGGCCTGCCAGACCCGTCTGGCCCTCGCTGGGGCGGGCCCGCGGGCGGGCCGGCGGCTGGCCTCTGGCGTCTCGCTGGTGTTGCAGGGCGGCGGCGGCCTGGGCACCCGCATGCAGCGCCAGTTCGCGGCAGGGTTTGCGCAGCGGTGTCGCCAGGTGGTGCTGATCGGCAGCGACCTGCCGGCCCTGGACAGCGTCGATCTGGCCGATGCGTTTGCCGCGCTCGAGCAGGCGCCGTTGGTGCTGGGCCCCGCCAACGACGGTGGGTACTGGCTGGTGGGGCTGTCGCAGCCCTCCCCCAGCCTGTTCGCTGGCATCCCCTGGGGCTCCGAGCGCGTGCTGGCGCACACCCTGACCCGCGCGCGCGGGTTGCAGCTGCCATGGCTGCTGTTGCGCCAGCAAGCCGATCTGGACCGATTGGCCGATCTCGATCCATGGCGATGAGCGCCCCAGTGGCGGTGGTGATTCCGGCTCGGCACGAGGCCTCACGGCTGCCGTTGCTGCTCGCCGATCTGGGTCGGGCCCCCCAGCTGCTGGCAACGGTGATCGTTGTCGATGGCGGCAGTGGCGATGGCACCGTCGTCGCTGCTCGCCTGGCCGGGGCCCAGGTGCTGCACGCCCAGCCCAACCGGGGCGCTCAGCTGGTGCAGGGGATCAGCGCCAGCACCGCCCCCTGGTTGTGGCTGCTGCATGCCGATGTGCGCTTGCCGGCCGACTGGCCGGCGCGAGTCGCCGCGGTGGTTGAGTCGTCCACGGTCCCCCAGCCCCTCGAGGCCTGGTATGGGGATCTGCGTGTGGATCTGCCGGGACTGCCCTATCGCGTGCTCGAGCAGTTGGTTGGCCTGCGCAGCCGCTGGCGGCAGCGGCCCTATGGCGACCAGGGGCTGTTGCTGCATCGCTGCTGTTATGACGCCTGCGGCGGTCTGCGGCCGCTGCCGCTGATGGAGGACCTGGACTTTGCCGAGCGCTTTGCCAGTCAGGGGCGTTTTTGTCGTCTGCGGCTGCCGCTGCAGGTCGATGGGCGGCGTTGGCGACGTCTGGGGGTGCTGGGCACGGCCTGGGCCAATGCGGCCCTGCGCCGCGCCTGGCGCCGCGGCGTCGCCCCCCAGACCCTGGCCCAGCGTTACCGCGGTTGATCTTCTGGCAGGCGGTCAGGGTGCATACCAGAAGGCGCAACGCCGCTGCTGCGGTTCGAGCTCCCAGCCCTGGGCGGCATAAAAGTTGACCACCCCGGGGTCGGCGAACAGGCTGACCCGTTCGACCTGTTGCTCGCGAAGCAGATCGAGGGTGTAAGCCATCAGTTGCTTGCCCAGGCCGGCACCCTGATACAGCGGATGCACGGCCACGTCCCAGACGGTGGCATCGACGATGCCATCGCCGGTGCAGCGCGCAAAACCCACCATCTTGGGCAGACGGGGGTCGTGACGCCACAGCCCCACCAGCAGCAGGCTGTTCTGCAGGGCGCGGCGCACCCGTCGCAGGGGCCGCCGGCTCCAGCCGACCGCATCACACAGCTGTTCGAGTTCGATCAGGTCGATCTCGCGATCCCGGCTCAGCACCAGGGTGACCTGGCCGGCCGGGGTGGTGCAGAGGCGATGCTGCTGCCCATAGAGATGATTGAGCAGCTCGGACACGGGATGGAGACAGCGGCGTTGATGGACACGGAGCGATCCTCTCCCATGTTGGTCTGCGTGCATGGCTGGCTGCTGGCCGGTCGCCTCTGGGATCCGCTGCTGGCCCACTGGCGGGGTCGCTGGAGCTGCTGGAGTCCCGATCTACCGGGCTTTGGTCGCTGTGCCCGCCCCAGGGGGCTGCTGCCGAGCCTGGCCAGCTATGGCGATTGGCTGGCGTCGGCCGTGCGTCGGCAGGCTGCTGGCCGTCCGGTGGTGTTGATTGGCCGTTCGCTGGGGGGCAGCATTGCCCTGCATGCCGCCGAGCAGCTGAACGAGCAGCTGCTCGGCCTGGTGCAGATCGGTTTTGGTGGGGGCAACTATCAGCCCCGGCCCTTTGCCGCCGTGCGCCGCGGCGGCGCCATCTTCCTGCGCTGGCGCCCCGGTTGGCTGGCCGAGCTGCCCATCGCCGACGCGATCGCCAGCCCCCTGCGCGCCGATCTGCACGCGGCCAGAGGGTTGCTGGCCTGCAGCATGCGGCGTCAATCGGTCGAGCAGTTGCCGGCGATCGTGCAACGGCTGCCGTTGCCAAGCCTGTGGATCGTTGGCAGCAACGATCGCGTCATGGAACCACGCTATGTGCGCCATCTCGCTGGTTATGCCCCGCAGCACGAGCTGATCGAACTGCCCGGCACTGGCCATCTGCCGATGCGCCAGATGCCGGAAATGCTGGCTGACGCCATCGACACCTGGCTGACCGGGCGGCTGGGGGTTCAGAGGCTGGCCAGGCCCCGCTCCTGCAGTTCGGCCAGTCGCGCATAAAGGCCGCCCTGGGCCCGCAATTCGCGATGGGAGCCCTGTTCGACCAGGCGGCCCCGCTGCAGCACGAGGATGCGATCGGCGGCCTCCACCGTGGCGAGACGGTGGGCAATCACGATCGCGGTGCGCTGCTGCAGCAGCGCATCCAGGTCGCGCTGCAGGGTGGCTTCGGTGGACGGGTCCATGAACGCCGTGGCTTCGTCCATCACCAGCACGCTGGGATTGCGCATGGCCACCCGCGCGACTGACAGAAGCTGCCGTTCGCCTGAGGAGAGATTGCCACCACGCTCGCGCAGTTCGCTGGCCAGACCATCGGGCAACCGCTGCAGCAGGGGGGTCAGTCCCAGCTCGCGGCAGGTGCGTTCGAGGGTTTCGCGGCTGATCGGGGCATCGAGGGTCAGGTTGTCGGCGACGGTGCCGCTGAACAGGAAGGTGTCCTGCAACACGACCCCCAGGCGCTGGCGCAGGGCCGCGATCGGCAGCTGGCGGATGTCGATGCCGTCGAGCAGGATCCGGCCCTGCTGGGGCTCGTAGAGGCGGCACAGCAGGCGTATCACCGTGGTCTTGCCCGAGCCGGTGGGCCCGACCAGCGCCACATGCTCGCCCGGGGCGATGCGCAGCGTCAGGTGTTCAAGGATCGGCTCGTCCGGCCGGTAGGCAAAGCAGACGTCCTCGAAGATGACCTCGCCGGCACTGGCTGGCGTGCTGTCGAACGCTGGACCGGCAACAGCATGGGCTGCCGGCGAGCTGGCGGCTGTTGCAGCAGCGCGATCGACGATCTCGATCGGTTCTTCGAGCAGTTCGCCGATGCGCTCGACGGCGGTCAGGCCCCCCTGGATCTGGGTGAAGCGTTCGGCGAGCTGGCGCAGCGGGTCAAACAACCGCTGCGAATACAGGATGAAGGTCGTCAGGGTGCCCAGGCCCATCACGCCGCCGCTCACCATCGACCCCCCCAGAGCCAGCACCACGGCCACCGCCACCAGGGCCACCCACTCGATGAAGGCCGAGATGGCGCTGTCAAACAGGATCGTGCCGTTGACGGCGCTGCGGTAGGCCGTTGTCGTGGAGGCAAACCGCTCGCTGTTGCGCTGCTCCCGCCGGAACATCTGCACCACCTCGAGCCCCTGCAGGTTTTCCTGCAGGTCGGCGTTGAGCTGGCTGAGCTCTTCGCGCACGCGGTAGTTGGCCTTGCGATAACGGCGCTGCAACCAGAGGATGCCCAGGGTCACCGGCACCTGGCTGAGCAGCAGCAGCAGGCCTAGCCGCCACTCGATCGCCACCATGGTTGCGGCGATCACCGCCAGGGTCACCAGGTCGGCCAGTACGCCGACAGCACCGCTGCCGAACACCTCGGCCAGGGCGTCGACATCGCTGGTGAGGCGGGTGAGCAGCTTGCCGACCGGCGTGCGGTCATGAAACCGCAGCGACAGGGCCATCGCATGGGCGAACAAATCGTCGCGAATGCGGGCCGTGAGCCGTTGCCCCACCGCCTGCACATTGAAGGTCTGAATGCCCTGCAGGCCCAGCCGCAACAGCACGGCGACCAGCAGCAACCCCACCAACGTCCGCAGCGCCGCTGGCACCGCCAGACCGTTCAGCCAGGGCAGGGTCGGCTCGCGTCGCAGCACAGCGATCGCCTGACCCACCAGCAGCGGTTGCACGGCCGCTGCCAGCGCCACCGGGATCAACAACAGCAGGGTCAGGCCCAGGCGTTTGCGGTCGCGGCCCAGATACGGCAGCAGCCGCAGCAGGCGTTGGCGATCATTGGCCGCCATCAGGTCACCACCTGGGGCGCCAGGCTGGCATCCACTTCGGCAATCACATGTTGCAGCTGGCCGCGGTCCAGTCGCAGGGCCAGGGGATTACCGATCAGCCGGGCCGTGCTGTGGAACAGATCTTCGATGGCCACCAGGCCGTTCTCCTGCAGGGTGCGGCCTGTGGCCACCAAGTCGACGATGGCTTCGCTCATCCCCGTGATCGGGCCCAGCTCGACCGAGCCGGTGAGATGAATCAGTTCCACCGGCAGGTCAAGGCTGTCGAAGAAGGCTTCAGCACAGCGGGTGAATTTGCTGGCGATGCGGCAGTGGGCCGGTAGATCGCTGGCGCGACGGTAGGGGCTGGAGGCTTTGACCGCCACGCTCATGCGGCAGCCGCCGAACCCCAGGTCGAGCAGCTGGGCCACCGGCAATTGATGTTCCTGCAGCACATCGAAGCCGACCACGCCCAGCTGGGCCTGGCCATAGCTGACATACACGGGCACATCGGCATTGCGCACCAGCAGTGCGCGGGCGCGGCCGCAGGGGCTGGGCACCATCAGCTGGCGGTTGCCGCTGTCGAGCAACGCCGAAAAATCGAGGCCCGCCGCAGCAAAACAGCGCACCGAATCCTTCAGCAGTGCACCCTTGGCCAGGGCAATCGTGAGCATGGATGGGGCTGCAACCTCGATCATGGGTGGAGGCTGCAGATCGGACTTTAACGATGGCCCACCCCCTGACCCCCGTGCGCCCTGCGCCGCTGGCGGTCGAGGCCCTGCCGGTGCTCGACGACAACTACGTGATGCTGCTAACCCGCGGCAACCAGGCCGCCGTGGTTGATCCTGCGGTGGCTGCTCCGGTGATGGCGGTGTTGCAGCAGCGCCAGCTGGAGCTGGTGGCGGTGTTGCAGACCCATCACCACCACGACCACATCGGAGGAACGGTGGGTCTGCTGCAGCAGTGGCCCCAGTGCCGCGTCTATGCGGCGGCCTCAGATCGCGACCGCATTCCATTTCAGACCGATGGCCTCGCCGGCGGCGACCACTTCACCCTGCTGGCAGAAGCGGTCGAGGTGCTCGCCGTTCCAGGCCACACCCGCGACCATCTCGCTTACTACCTCCCTGAGAGCGGGCATCTCTTTTGTGGTGACACCTTGTTTGTGGCCGGATGCGGCCGCTTGTTCGAGGGCACACCCGAGCAGATGTGGCACTCCCTGCAACGGCTCGTGGGACTTCCCGAAACCACCCGCCTTTGGTGCGCGCACGAATACAGCGCAGCCAACCTGCGCTGGGCCAGCACCCAGGTCGCAGGCCATGATCCGGCTGCTGCGGCCATTGCCGCGCGCTTGCAGCACGTGCGGCAGCTGCGGGACCAGCACCTGCCGACGATCCCCAGCACCGTGGCGCTGGAACGGCAGACCAATCTGTTTGTCCGAGCTGCCGATCCCGCTGAGCTGGCCCAGCTGCGCCGTCACAAGGACCATTGGCGCGGTTAGGACCGCTCAGAGGGCTTTGAGAGGAATGCGGCCGGGGTAGAGCAGGGCTTGGGCACCCGGGCGTCGCTGCACGCTGCAGCGCTGTCCGCGGGGCCAATCGTGCTCGAGGGGTAGTCGCAGCCGCAAGCGCAGCGGTCCAAGCTGCACCTGGTACATCCATTCACGACCGAGAAATTCGCGGCCCTGCACCACCCCGGCCCCGTTGGGGTCGGGGTGCAGCAGCAGCACTTCGGGATTGATCAAGAGGGTCAGTCCATCGTCACCGCATGACAGGGTGCCGCCACCGTCGTGCTGCCAGGATCCCAGTGCGCTGTCGATGCGCCCATCAGCGCTCGCCTGCACCGGGATTAGGTTGGCTTGCAGCACGAACTGGCCGACAAACGGCGTGGCTGGTGCCTGCACCAGCTCGCGCGGGCTGGCGCATTGGTGCAGTTGGCCATCGCGCAGGACCGCCACCCGATCGCAGATGGCCAGGGCTTCTTCGGGGTCGTGGGTCACCAGCAAGCCGCAGGCACCGCACTGGTCGAGCACAGCGGGCAGTTCGCTGCGCAACCGCAGGCGCACCTCCACATCGAGGTTCGAAAAGGGCTCATCCAGCAGCACCACGGCTGGACCTGGCGTCAGAGCCCGAGCCAGGGCCAGGCGCTGTCGCTGGCCCCCTGAGAGC
>VGQR01000050.1 GCA_016882345.1 Cyanobacteria bacterium K_DeepCast_35m_m2_023 | reverse complement strand
CTGTAGACCCCGTCGAGCAGACGCTGGACCAGACGCGTGTAGCTGATGACGACGGCCTCGTCGCTGAGCCAGCGCAGGTGTGGCCGCGACATGGTGACGGAGACTGGATGGCTAGCACTGGCTGTGCTGGGTGCGACTGATTGGGGGAAATAAAAGCGATGAAATGGAAGTCCTTCCACCATCACTCCTTCCGTTTCCGCCTCAAAACAGCTCAAGCTGCAGCAGCAGTACCCGGCGTAGCCCTGCCAGTCGCCGTTGACCACGCAGTCGAGCACAGCCTGGTTGAGAGCAAGAATGTCGCGATCGCGATCGGTTGAGGTCAAGGGCTCAGTTGCAAGGTGCTGAACGTTGACATCCTCTCAAACCCCGCCGCATCTCGATTCGGATTTCCGTCGCGATCGCTGAAGAGAACCTGCATGCCCGCACTGCGTGCTGCCTGCAGTTCGCGATTGGAATCGCTGATGAACAGGATTGAACGGGGATCACAGCCCATCTGTTCGGAGATCAGGTCATAACTGCGGCTTTCGTGCTTAGCACCAATGCGAGTGTCAAACCAATGGCTAAACAGCGTTCTGAGGTCACCGACTTGACTGTGTCCGTAGAGCAATTGCTGTGCGGACACCGAACCCGATGAATAGACGGCCAGTCGCACCCCATCGCGTTGCCAGCGGCGCAGGGCTGGCGGCACATCGTTGAAGAGGGGGCCTTTTAATTCACCACTGGCATAGCCCTGTTGCCAGATCAGTCCCTGCAATTCTTTTAACGCAGTGAGCTTGCGATCTTGTTCAATCAGCCACAGCAGGTAGGGTGCGACCGGCAATCCAGACTGCCACGGCAGGCCAGCCGCTCTCGCCTGCCCATCCTCACGCCAAGCCTGTTCAACCTCTGCCACCAGTTCACGCACGACGGTGACGTGTTGATTGGAGGCGAGAAAAGACTCCAGATGGGCTGCGGCATAGGGAAACAGCACTTCACTCACAAAACTGACGGGGCAGGTGGTGCCTTCGATATCGAGCAGGACATGGGTGAGTCCTTCGATGCGTTTGCTTTCCAATGCCTTCGGATCGAGCATGAGCTCTCGCCAACGCTGTTCCAACACAAATTCGAGGATCTCCAGATGGCGTTTCGCCTGATCCAGATCGGCCCCCCAGGCGTACAGACCATGACCAGCAATCAGCAGGCCAAAGGGTGCATGGGGAAGTAGGGGCCTTGCTGTTGTGCTCAACCGCTGCAGGTCTTGGTCATTCGGCAAGACGGGAACGGCGACACCGGTGTTGTGGGTGGTGATGCCCTCAAGGCCCTTGAGCATTTCCAGGCCCTCGAGCCACAACTCAGCAGGGTGATGCCGGCCGATGCGTTGCGACAGCAGCGTGGCGGCCTGTGAATGGGTGTGCAACACAGCATTGGCCCCGGTCGCTTCGACGATGGCCAGGTGCAGCTGTGTTTCGGCGCTGGCACGACCCATGCCAGCGATCACCTGAGCGTCCTGGTTGACCACGATCAAGTCTTGGGCGCTCACCTCGCCTTTGTGCACTCCGCTGGGGGCCATCAACAACTGCAGCGGGGTCCGCTTCAGCACGCAACTGAAATTGCCCCCCGTGCCGTCACACCAGCCGCGGCGGTAGAGCTCAGCCATGGTGCGGCTGAGCTCTTGGCGGCAACGGGATTCATCGTGCATGGCGTTGGGCAGCTGCAGCCGGCTTGGGACGCTGTGGTCTGGCTGGCTTCAATGCTGACAGCCAGGGCACCAGTGGCTGCTGCGACCACCCAGGCTGGTGCGATTGATCGCTGTACCGCAGCGGCGGCACGGTTGACCTGTGCGGCGGTACACCCACGCCATGCCGCCATAGTTGCCATTGGTCCCGCTCAGGTCCCTGAAGTCACTGAAGGTGGTACCACCGGCGCCGATGCTTTGTTGCAGCACCTCCGCCAGGGCTCCATGCAGACGGTGCAGGCGTTCAAGGCTCAGGTGGCTGCTGGGTGTTTGCGGCAGGATGCCGGCTGCAAACAGCGATTCATCGGCATAAATGTTGCCCACGCCCGCGACGAGTGCTTGATCAAGTAGGGCTGTTTTGATCGGTCGCTGCGAGCGCTGCAACCTGTTGTGGAGATAGGCCGCATCGAAGGACCGATCAAAGGGTTCCGGCCCGAGTCGCCGCAGACCACGGATGACCGTTGCCGGTTCAGCAGCGGGCGGCACCCACCACATCTCGGCGAAACTCCGGGTGTCGATGAAGCGCAATTCACGCCCGCCTTGGTCCCACAACTGGACGCGGGTGTGGCGGCAGGGCGGCTGGGCCTGGCTGCGTTCGGCCTCGAGCCAGAGAAACTGGCCGGTCATGCGCAGGTGAACGCCCCAATGGCCTTGATCGAGCTCGGCGAGCAGATATTTGCCGCGACGTCGCCACTGCAGCACCTGCCGTCCGCACAGGCCCGCAATGAAACCCTCGGGATCGTGGTGTGGTGCTGCGATCGCACGAGCTCGGTGCACCAGGACCTGGGAGATCGCAAAACCCGCGGTCCGTTGCTGCAGGCCTCGCCGCACGGTTTCAACTTCTGGCAGCTCGGGCATGAAGCGTTGTGATGACAAAACAGCCGCCACGGCCATGAACTCCATGGCGTGGCGGCTGTTCCAGGACCTGCACTGTCGTCATGTCGCCGATCGCTCCGTTGTACGTCTCAAGGAGCGAGCCCAAGAGCTGGCGAGCATCAGGAATGGGACAGGCTCAGGCTTTTTCGAGTTCGCTTTCAGCGAAATTGTTGGTGTTGATCCCACCTTCAGAGCCGCTGAAGCCGTTGTAGTTGACCTTTTCGAAGCGCACCACAACCGGGTAGCGGATGCCGCTGGTGTCGATTGTGGCGACGGTGCCGACTTCGTTGAACCAGTAGGACTCAGGGCGCTTGATGCGCACTTTGTCGCCGCGGGAGATGGCCATCGCTGGGCTGGGGATCGGGTGGCTGCCAGATGGAAGATACCCGCAGCCACCCGGCTCAGGTCTGCAGACGTCACGAATCGTCGTCTGCGCTCCGTGACCGGCAGCAGGGGCCCAGCGCCATGGCACGATCGCGCCATGGAAGCGCCCACCTTCAGCCTCGATCTTCCCGATCCAGAGAACGACAGTCTCAGCACCCTGGAATTTCTGGCGCGACTCGAGGAGGCCTGGGCTGTTTGCGATCGCTTCGACCTGCAGACCGAGATCTGGCGTGGGCGCATCTTGCGGGCGGTGCGCGATCGCGAGAAGCGGGGCGGAGAAGGCCGCGGGACGGGTTTTCTGCAGTGGTTGCGTGAGCGGGAGATCAGCAAGACCCGTGCTTACACCCTGATCCAGTTGGCCGAGTCCGCCGATTCAATGCTGGGCGAAGGGGTGTTGGCAGAGGGCAGTGTCAACAATTTCTCGAAGCGCGCCTTTCTGGAAACGGCCCAGGCCGACCCAGAAGTGCAGTTGATGATCGGCGAGGCCGCCAATGAAGGCCAACAGATCAGCCGCAAGCAGGTGCGCCTGCTCTCCGATGAGTTCATGGCGGCCACCAGTCCGCTGTTGCCCGAGGAGATCCGCCAGCGCACGGCCGACAACCTGCTGCCCCCCAAGGCGGTGGCCCCCTTAGTGCGCGAGCTGGCCAAGTTGCCAGAGGACCAGCAGGACGACCTGCGCCGGGTGTTGCGCGATGAGCCTGAGCTCGAGCGGGTCAAGGACGTGACCTCGACGGCGCGCTGGCTGAGCAAGGCCGCCGAGGCTTCGCTGGCGGTGCGGGCGTTTCAGCAGGGGGAACTCAACTTTGAAAAGGCCCTGCAGGAGGCCCAGCGGCTCGACGTCCTGGGGCTGCTGGCCGATGCCGTCGGTCAGGCCCAGGCCCTCGAGGCTGCCGTGCTCAAGCTGCACACCAGTTGGCGGCGTCTGGGTGGGTTGCAGGAGCGGCTTTGGGTTGAAAGCGGCAGCAGCACCCCCCATTTGCGCGAGCTGCTGACGGCGTTGCAGAGCCTCAGTGGCAACACCCTGCGGGTGTCGTTGGGCGAGCTCGCCGGCGGCAAGCGGGTGCGGTTGCAGTTGCAGTTGGTGGAGGAGTCGCCGGATCAGCTCGCGCCGCCACCGCTGCCGATCAACGCAACCACCATCACCGTTTGAGCGGATTGGGCACCCCCCGATGGCGGGACTCGCCACATCTGGTGTGGCCGGGGCCCCGCTAAGCTTCGCGCGCACCAGGGATAGGGGCAGCCTTGGCACGATCGCGCAAGCAGCCCATCGAACGCGATCCGCTGGCGCAGGTCCTAGTCGATCATTTCGGCTGGACCGACTTCCGCCCCGGTCAGCGCGAGGTGGTGGAGGCTCTGCTGGCCGGCCGCGACTGTCTGGCGGTGTTGCCCACGGGTGCCGGCAAATCGCTCTGCTATCAGCTGCCGGCAGTGGTGCGGCAGGGGCTGGTGGTGGTGGTCTCGCCCTTGGTGGCCCTGATGCAGGACCAGGTCAGCCAGCTGCAGCGTCGCGGCATTGCTGCGGCGTGTTTGCATCGCGATCTCGGGGCATCCGCCCGTCAGGATCTGCAGCGACGGTTGCGCGATGGTCGGCTGCGCCTGCTGTACCTGGCTCCTGAGCGCCTGCAGCTCGACAGCACCCGCCAGATGCTCGATGAGCTCTCTGGCAGTGCTGCTCTGGTGGCCCTGGCGGTCGATGAGGCCCACTGCATCAGTGCCTGGGGCCATGACTTCAGGCCCGATTACCGCCGCCTGGGCAGCTTGCGGCAGTTGTGTCCGGGCGTGCCGGTGGTGGCTCTGAGTGCAACGGCGGCTCCGCAGGTGCGGGCCGATCTGATTCGCTTGCTGCATCTCCGCAAGCCATTGGTGCAGGTGCACTCGGCCCGGCGCACCAACCTGGCCTATGCCATGCAGCCGCGCCCCGAGGACCCGTTGCCGTTGGTGCTCGAGGCCCTGGCCCAGGCCCGTGGGGCACGGCTGATCTATGCCCGCACCCGCCGAGCGGTGGACAGCTGGGTGACGCGGCTGAATGCCGCCGGTCACGAGGCCATCGCCTACCACGCCGGTCTTGAGCCCGAGTCGCGCCAGCTGGCCCTCGAGCACTTTCACCAGCACAGCCAACCCGTGCTGGTGGCCACCGTGGCGTTTGGCATGGGTGTCGATCGTGCCGATGTGGGCCTGGTGCTGCACCTGGCCCTGCCCGCCAGTGCCGAGGGGTATCTGCAGGAGTCGGGCCGGGCCGGCCGCGATGGCCGCGATGCCCGCTGTTTGATGCTGTACTCCCCTGGAGATCGTATCAGTTTGGGGTGGGCGCTGGCCAACAGCGGCTCCGATGCGGCCGATCGTCAGCGCCTGCACTTGGCGCAGCAGCAGCTGCGGCGCATTGAGTCGATCGCTGAAGGCGATGGCTGCCGCGAACAGGCCTTGCTGCAGGTGGTGGGCGAGGTGGTGCCCCCATGCGGTCGCTGTGACAACTGCCGGGCGGCACCCCAACGGCGGCAGCGCGACTGGTCAGATCTGGCCACGCGCGTGCTCGAGGCGGTCGACGAGCGCGATGGCTGCGATCTGCGCACGATCACGCGCGAGCTGCGCGAGCGGGAGCCGGCAGCTGATGAGCGCTGGGGTTGGCTGGCCCGCCGGTTGGTGCAGGAAGAATTGATCGCCGAGAGCGATGACGGCGCCCAGCGCCTGTATCTGCGCAGCAGCGGCCGCAGTTATCTCAAACGGCCCTGGCCGCTGACCTGGGCGGCTTAGCCGCCCTTGCTGGTGCACAAGTCGCTGACCAGGCGCTGCTCGTCGTCGTTCTGGGGGTTGTCCCAGGTTTTCCACTGGCCGCTCTGGCTGGTGGCGTTGAGCTTGCGGGCGCCGCAGTTGATCGCCAAATAGTGCGGCTTGCCGTCACTGCCGAGGCTGGGGGCAACAAAACTGCCGCCCATCGGTCGCCAGTTGGCCCAATCGACCTGCATCGGCCCGTACGAGCGCCAATCGGGCCCCACCGGCTTGCGGCTGCTGCTGGCCGTTGCCTGCGGCGTCGGTTTGACACGGCTGGCAGCGACCTCAGGTTGTTGCACAGGCCTGGTCCTGGCGACCGCAACGGCCGTGCTGGCGCTGATTGGTGACTTGGATGTCGCCTGCGCTGGCCGTGACTCGCTTCTGGTTTCGCTCACCCCGGCCGGCGTTTCGGTTTTGGCAGCCGGCTCGGCTGCGATCGCCGGCCTGGGCTTGGTGACTGGTGCAGTGTTGGCCACAGGCTCGGCTTTGGCCACAGGCTCGACCTTGGCGGTGGGTTCTGCCTTGGTCACAGTCGCGACGTTGGCTGTGGTCTGGGTTGGAACAACAGGCTCAGGTGTTCGGGCGGGTCGGGTTGTCGCGACCGGCGTGGTCCGCGCCGCAGGGTTGGCTGCTGCCGTTGGGCTCGTTATGTTGACCGCGGCCGCGGTTGTGGTCGGGGTGAGCCCTGTTGCGGCCGGTTTGGTGGCGACGACGGCTGGTTTCGGCTTGGGGGTGGCCTTGGCGACGCGGGTTGCTGGGGGTTTGGGTTGGCGGGCGACCGGTTTCGGCTTGGGCTTGGCGATCGGCGGGGGGGGCTGCAGCTGCAGGCGGGTTCCGGCAACCACCAGATTGGGGTCGTCGATCTTGTTGAGGCTGATCAGCCGTTCGACGGGCACGCTGTAGGCATCCGCGATGTGCGAAAGGGTTTCACCCGACTGCACCACGTGGTGGCTGCCTTTGCGGTTGGCTGTGGCCAACGCCGGGCGCGCCTTGGCGGGGACGGCCAGACGGGTGCCGGCCGCCACCATGTCGGGGTTGCTGATGCCGTTGAGCTGCATCAAACGCTCGACGCTGGTGCCGGTGCGGGCTGCGATGTCCGAGAGGGTCTCTCCGCTTTTGATCGTGGTGCTGGTGGTGGGCGTGGCCGGCTGGCGGCGGAGATTGGCGGCGGCCGTGGCCCGACCCGGAATCACCAGGCGTTGACCGGCCTGGATGAACGAGGGATCGCTGATGCCGTTGGCCTGCATCAACCGCGTCAGGCTGACACCGTTGCGATCGGCGATTTCGGATAGGGTTTCGCCTTGGCGAACCGTGACACTGCCGCCCGATGGGGCGGCAGCAGCGGCCCGCCGACCGGGGATCAGCAGCCGCGTTCCGGCCCCCACGACGTCGGGATTGCGAATGCCATTGGCCTGCATCAGCCTCTCCAGGCTGATGCCGTACCGATCGGCGATTTCCGACAGAGTTTCTCCTGGCTGAACGATCACGTTGGCGTGCGCCGCCCCAGGCACCAGGGCACTGGCAGGCAACACCACCGCTAGGGCCAGGGCAGCAATGGAGCGACGCATCGGCACTACAGCTGGACGAAGACAACCATAAGGGTGCTGTCACGGCTCGCCCAGCCCCTCGGCGATCAGGTCTGCTGATCAGCCCAGCAACCGTTGCAGCAGCGCCGCTCGGCGTCCATAGGGGGGATAGCGCTGTAGTAGTTCGCCCCACAGGGGTCGGCCCAGCACCGTGCGTTGGTGGGAAAAGGTGCGGAAGCCCGCCTCACCGTGATACGTGCCGCTGCCGCTGGTGCCGACGCCACCAAAGGGAAGGTTGGGGTCGGCGGCCTGCAGGATCACATCGTTGAACAGCACGGTGCCTGAGCTAGTGCGGTGCAGCGTCTGCTCCTGGGCAGCGCGATCCTGGCTGAACAGATATAGCGCCAACGGTTTCGGGCGCTGGTTGATGAACGTCAGGGCCTCATCGAGGGTCTCGATCTCCAGCAACGGCAGGATCGGACCGAACAGCTCCTGGCGCATCCAGGGTTCGTCGCCGCCGTTGGCGCGCAGCACGGTGGGTTCGATCCGCAAACGCCTGGGGTCACTGCCGCCGCCGATGAGGATCCGATCCTGTTGCCGGGCTTGTTGCAGCAGCGACTCGAGGCGCTCGAACTGGGACCGGTTGACCATGCAGCCGAGATCGGGGCTCTCCAGAGGGTGCTGGCCATAGAGCCGCTGACGCTCGACCGCGAGTGCGGCGATCAGGTCAGCGGCAATCCCCCGCTGCACCAGCAGGTAGTCGGGGGCCACGCAGGTCTGGCCGGCGTTGTAGCCCTTGCCCCAGATCAGCCTGCGCGCCGTCACCGTCAGCGGTGCATCGGCCAGCACAATCGCCGGACTCTTGCCACCCAGTTCCAGGGTCACAGGCGTCAGGTGGCAGGCGGCGGCTTCGAGCACCAGCTGGCCGACCCGTTCACTGCCAGTGAAGAAGATGTGATCAAAGCGCTCGCGCAGCAGTGCCGCGGCGGTGGCGCCATCCCCCTGCACGACGCTGACCACCTCCGCGGGAAAGTGCGTGGCGACCAGTGAGGCCAGCAGTTCGGCGGTGGCCGGCGCCAGCTCAGAGGGTTTGAGCACGGCGGTGTTGCCGGCGGCCAGAGCGCTGACCAATGGGTGCAGGCAGAGCTGCAGGGGGTAATTCCAGGGGCTGATGATCAGCACGCAGCCCAGCGGTTCGCTGATCAGCCGGGCGCGGGCCGGCTGCACAAACACGGCTGATGGCAAGGCCCTGGGGGCCATCCAGCGACGCAGCTTCTGGCGCGTCAACCGCAGCTCCTGCTGCACCACCAGCAGCTCGATCATCGCCTCGACTGGCGGTTTGCCCAGATCGCTGGCGAGGGCGTCGAGCACCGCCTGGCGATGGGTGGTCAGCAGCGCGGCAAGCCGATCGAGTTGTTGCCGACGCCACTGCAGCGGCCGAGTGGTGCCCTGTTGCACCAGCTGTCGCATGGCTTCGAGCGGGACGCTGATCACTGCCGCAGCCATGCCACCAACAGGGCCCAGGCTGGCAGATCGGTGCTGCTACATCAGCAGCGACTGCAGCTCCTCGAGCACCTGGTCAATGCAAGGGTGGCCGTGGAGGTCGGGGTGCACCACGGCAGCGGGGCGCAGGTCTGTGGCGGTGGTGTCAGCGGCAAGCGGCATGACCATCACGGCGACGGGTCCCTGATCGATCAGCTCTGGGCCCAACGCTTCGGGAATCAGGGCCAGGTCCACGAGGCGCCGCTGCAGCAGATCCACCAGGCGGAAGGGCTGGGGCCAGTGGCAGGCCAGTGGGGCTTTGATCCAGGGCCTGAGCAGGTTCAGCGGCAGCAAAACCGACACCTCAGGGTGCAGCACCCATTGCAGCAGGTGCCCCTGGCTGCTGAGCCGGCGCAACTGGGACGCCTGCCGCAGGCTGTTGAGCAGGTCGAGATTGCCTGAGGCGTTGTAGGTGCCGTTGTGCTTCTGGAAGTTCAGACCCAACTGTTGACTGGCCTGCCGATAGGTGCGGGAGATCGAGCTTTGATCACAGTTGAGCCAACGCGCGGCCATGGCGGTGCTGGCTCCGACCTCGAGGGCATCCAGGATCGGCAGGCCGTCAAGAAACAGGTCGCGCATGGATGTGCAATTTGCGCAATGCAATTCACGCATGACCTGACGCCCCCTTTGGGCTGGCTACCCGGAAGTGGGTAGGTCGCCCTGCGGCAGCCGCAGGCGCACGGCTGCGCCGCCCAGGTCGGAGCGCCCCAGCTCGAGGCTGCCGTGGTGATGGGTCAGGGTGGTGTGGACGACAAACAGTCCCAGGCCCGAGCCGTCGCTGCGTCCGCTCTGCAGGGGTTCGAGCAGGTCGTCGCGGTGCGGGAAGCCCGGGCCGTTGTCCGCAATCTCCAGCCAGGCGGCGTCGCCCTGCTGTTCCAGTCTCACCCGGATGTGCCGTTCACCGTTGCGGGTCTGGAGGGCTTCGATGCTGTTGCGCAGCACATTGACCATGGCGATCTGCAATTGGGAGCTGTCGCCTTTGATCGGGCAGGGCTGCTCCAGCCCCTGGGTCAGCACCTCCACCTCGGCGTTGTTCAGGGTGGGTTTGAGGTACAACAGCGCACTGCGGACCACATGGGCCAGGTTCAAGGGCGCATGGGGTGTTTGCACATTGCGCAGCAGGGTGCGCATCTTCTCGATCGTGGTCATCACGTCCTGGGCCGCCGTGGCAATGGCCTCGAGCTGATGGCGGATGCGTGGATCCACGCTCTGTCCCTCGGCGTCAGCGTTCAGCAGCAGCTGGCTGCTCAGCAGGATCTGGCTCAAGGGCAGCTTGATTTCGTGGGCCACGGCCGAGGCTTCCAGACTGCTGCGCAACTTCTGTTAGAGCAGGTCCAGGGCTTCGGCGTCCTTGCGTCGCTCGCGTGCATTGGCTTCAGCGAGATCCTGTTGGGACTGTTCAA
>VGQR01000049.1 GCA_016882345.1 Cyanobacteria bacterium K_DeepCast_35m_m2_023 | reverse complement strand
CGTCGTTGTGGACGTAGAGGCCCAAGGTGTGGAAACCGAGGAACAGGGACACCCAGCTCAGGTGGCTGATGATCGCTTCTTTGTGCTCGAGCATCCGGGCCAACACGTTGTTCTTGTTGGCTTCGGGGTCGTAATCACGGATGAAGAAGATCGCACCGTGGGCAAAGGCACCGCACATCAGGAAGATGGCGATGTACTGGTGGTGGGTGTAGAGAGCAGCCTGCGTCGTGTAGTCCCGGGCGATGAACGCGTAGGACGGCATCGAATACATGTGCTGCGCCACCAGGCTCGTCACCACACCGAGGCTGGCCAGGGCCAGACCCAGTTGGAAGTGGAGCGAGTTGTTGATGGTGTCGTAGAGACCCTTGTGGCCAGCGCCGAGGTCACCAGGGGTGCCCTTGGGCGGGTTGTGGGCTTCGAGAATCTCGCGGATCGAGTGACCGATACCAAAGTTGGTGCGGTACATGTGACCTGCGATCACGAACAGGACACCAATCGCCAGGTGGTGATGGGCAATGTCCGTGAGCCAGAGGGCTTCGGTCTGGGGGTGGAAGCCACCCAGGAAGGTCAGGATCGCGGTGCCTGCGCCTTCTGAGGACCCGAACACCTGGTAAGCGGTGTCGGGATTCTGGGCGTAAACGCCCCAGTTGCCGGTGAAGAAGGGAGCCAGACCTGCAGGGTGCGGAAGCACCGAGAGGAAGTTGTCCCAACCGACGTGCTGGCCACGGGCTTCAGGGATGGCGACGTGAACCAGGTGACCGGTCCAGGCAATCGAACTGAAACCGAACAGAACGGCCAGGTGGTGGTTGAGGCGGGATTCAGCGTTCTTGAACCAAGCCAGGGAAGGCCGGAACTTGGGCTGAAGGTGCAGCCAACCGGCGAACAGGGCCCAGGCCGACAGGATCATCATGAAGATGGAGCCCTGATACAGCTCGGCGTTGGTGCGCATCCCGATGGTGTACCACCAGTGGTACAGACCGGAATAGGCAATGTTCACCGGGGAGCTGGCGCCGGCCTGGGTGAAGGCGGCGATGGCTCCCGGGCCGAAGTGGGGATCCCAAATCGCGTGAGCGATGGGACGGACGTGCAGAGGATCGGCGACCCACTGCTCAAAGTTGCCCTGCCAGGCGATATGGAACAGGTTGCCCGAAACCCACAGGCCAATGATGGCCAGGTGTCCGAAGTGGGTGGAGAACAGCTTCTGATAAAGCCGCTCTTCGGTCATGCCGTCGTGGCTCTCGAAGTCGTGAGCCGTGGCAATGCCGTACCAAATCCGGCGGGTTGTCGGGTCCTGTGCCAGACCCTGGCTGAACGAAGGAAATTTCGTTGCCATTGGGAAAGGTCAGAAAGGTCAGCCGACCGCAAGCATGCGGGCCAGGAAGAAGGACCAGGTGGTTGCGATACCGCCCAACAGATAGTGGGCGACACCGACCGCACGGCCCTGGGTGATGGAGAGTGCACGAGGCTGGATGGCCGGAGCCACCTTCAGCTTGTTATGAGCCCAGACGATGGACTCGATCAGCTCCTGCCAGTAGCCACGGCCAGAGAACAGGAACATCAGGCTGAAAGCCCAGACGAAGTGAGCACCCAGGAACATCAGGCCATAGGCACTGCTGCTCGAGCCATAGCTGTTGATGACCTGTGCGGCCTGGGCCCACAGGAAATCACGCAACCAACCATTGATGGTGATGGCACTGGTGGCGAAGTTGCCGTTGGTGATGTGCTGGACGGTGCCGTCGGCGTTGACGGTGCCCCACACGTCGCTCTGCATCTTCCAGGAGAAGTGGAAGATCACGATCGACAGGGAGTTGTACATCCAGAACAGGCCCAGGAACACATGGTCCCAAGCCGACACCTGGCAGGTGCCGCCACGGCCGGGGCCGTCGCAGGGGAAGCGGAAGCCCAGATTCGCCTTGTCGGGAACCAGGCGGCTGCTGCGGGAATAGAGAACACCCTTCAGCAGGATCAGCACCGTCACGTGAATCGTGAAGGCGTGAATGTGGTGGACCATGAAGTCCGCGGTTCCGAGAGGAATCGGCGCAGCGGCCACTTTGCCACCAACAGCGACGACAGCGCCGTTGAACACTTCGCTCACGCCCGCGAGGGCATTGGGAGCGGTGCTGCCAGCGGCGGCGGCATGCAGACCCTGAATCCACTGAGCGAAGACAGGCTTCAGCGCAATGGCCGAGTCACTGAACATGTCCTGGGGACGGCCCAGGGCACGCATGGTGTCGTTGTGGATGTAGAGGCCGAAGCTGTGGAAGCCGAGCCAGATGCACACCCAGTTGAGGTGGCTGATCAGGGCATCACGGGCCTTGAGCACCCGATCAAGCACGTTATCGATGTGCTTGGCAGGGTCGTAATCGCGCACCATGGCGATGGCGGCGTGGGCGCCTGCACCGACAATCAGGAAGCCACCGATCCACACGTGGTGGGTGAACAGCGACAGCTGGGTGGCATAGCTGACCCCGATGTAGGGGTATGGGGGCATCGCATACATGTGATGCGCCACGATGATGCTGAGTGAGCCCAGCAGCGCAAGGTTCACTGCCAGTTGGGCATGCCAGCTGGTGGTCATGAACTCGAAGAGACCGTCGTGACCTTTGGTCGCCGGGAACAGCAGGGGATCACCCTTCTGACCCTCGAGGATCTCCTTGATGCTGTGGCCAATGCCCCAGTTGGTGCGGTACATGTGGCCGGCCACGATGAACAGCACCGCAATCGCCAGATGGTGATGGGCGATATCGGTCATCCAGAGGCTGCCGGTCACAGGATTCAAGCCACCTTTGAAGGTGAGGAAATCGCTGTAGGCCGCCCAGTTGCCGGTGAAGAAGGCGTTGATGCCGGCACCAAAACCAGGGAACAGCTGGGTCAGCAGGTCCTGGTTGAGAAATTCGTGCGGCAGCGGAATGTCGGCAACCGAAGCAATGGTTTTGCCATTGAGGGCCAGCGGCTTGCCGGCATCGATGGCATCCATTAACTGGGTGGTCGGCAGGGACACATGCAACAGGTGTCCAGTCCAAGAGAGGGATCCCAGACCCAGCAAGCCAGCCAGGTGATGGTTGAGCATCGACTCAACGTTCTGGAACCACTCCAGCTTGGGAGCGGCCTTGTGGTAGTGAAAGACCCCTGCATTCAGCATCAGGCCTGCCATCACCAAAGCGCCGATGGCCGTGGCCAACAGCTGGGTTTCATTGGTGTAACCCCAGGCGCGCCACATGTGGAACAGGCCTGAGGTGATCTGGATGCCGTGGAAGCCGGCACCGACATCACCATTGAGAATTTCCTGGCCGAAGATCGGCCAGACCACCTGTGCACTGGGTTTCACGTGCAGGGGGTCAGCCAGCCATCCGGAGTAATTGGAGAAGCGAGCGCCATGGAAAAAGGCGCCGCTCAACCAAATAAAGATGACGGCCAGGTGCCCGAAGTGGGCCGAAAAGATCTTGCGAGAAACCTCTTCGAGGTCGCTCGTGTGGCTGTCGAAATCGTGAGCGTTGGCGTGGAGGTTCCAAATCCAGGTGGTGGTTTTGGGACCTTTGGCAAGGGTGCGGTCGAAATGCCCGGGCTTTTCGAAAAGCTCGAACGTGGCCGGAACAGGGTTCCGGTCGACCATGGCCTTCGCCGTTTTCCCACGCTCGGGTGGGCTGATGGTCATCGAGTGGTTCCTCGAGGGACGGAATCGAGGTGGGGGTCCACCCCTGCGGGACCGGACCGCCGAAACGGCACCGATCACCTTGGGCCCCATGGGCAGGCACAGGATCGAAATCCGCTGCCTGGCCATGGGCGCCAGCCGGAAACGGGCCGCAGAATCGCGAAACCGCTTGCCAGGACTGGAGCTTGGGGCCCCAGATAGGGGACCGCTGGCGGAACTATAAAGGCGTCAATCAAGTCCTTTGGCGGCTCAGTTACAAAGGTTCAATCCCCGAGCTTCCCAGGCCTCACAGGGCTTTACGGGATCAGAAGAATGAGCGAAAACCAGCAATCAGGGTCACTTTTATAGCGCTTTAGCCGCAAACATTGGCGCAATAAGTATATTTTTGCGTCGGCATGGGACGGCATGGCGCTTCTGGCCGGCGGCCCGCCACCCAGCACAATGCTCAATAGGAACACCGATCCAACCTGTCGTGATGATCGGCAGCCCAGACCCCATGCCTCCGGTCCCTGCCCGCGGCCCCGCCGTCCGCAGGTGGACGCTGCTGCTGACCAGCTTGGTGCTTGTTCTGCAGCTGAGCTGGCCAGCCGCGAGCTGGGCCATCAGCCTGCCTGGCCTTGGCCCCCGCGACAGCGGCAGCGGGGGCGCGCGCCCGCTTGCACCCTCCAGTCCAGCGGGGCGCCTGCAAGAAAGCCCGCCCCCGGTGGCTGTGCAACAACTGCAGGAGGCGCTGGCCGACGTTCAGCCCCTGATCACGATTGAAAGCCCCCGCAACCAGACGGTGCTGCCAGACGACCCGTGGGAGCTGAAGCTGCGGGTGCAGGACTGGCCCCTGGTTGAGGCTGGGTCGCTGGGATTCGGCCCCCATGTGGTGGTGCAGATCGACCAGCAAGCGCCGCGACGCATCGCTGCGGCGAGCGAACAGGTGAGCCTGATCTCCGAGGGCGCAGGCCACGACAACCACCAGCTGGTGGTGCAAGTGCCAGCGCTGTCTCCGGGCAGCCATCGCATCACCGCCTATGCCGCCCGCCCTTGGGGCGAAGCCGTCAAAAGCCCTGGGGCCAGCAGCCAGATTCAGGTGCATCGGGTTGCTGCCAATCCGATGGTCCTACCGACCAAAGGCAGTCCCCAGCTGCTTGCTGTCAGCCCTGCCGAACGAAACCAGGCTGAACCGGTGCTGCTCGATTGGCTGCTGCTGGATGCACCGCTTCAGAACCTGCGGCCAGGCGATGGCAGCTGGCGTCTGCGCGTCACGGTCAACGGCGACAGCTTCCTTGTCGACCAGAATGTCCCTCTCTGGCTGCGGGGTTGGCGCAAGGGCAGCAACAGTCTTCTGCTTGAACTGGTGGATGGCCTCGGCGAACCGCTCAATCCACCGTTCAACAGCCTGGTTCAAGAGGTTGTCCTCGACACCCCCAGCGCGACTGCATTCCCCAATCCGCGCTGGCTGCAGGGCCGCCTGCAGGAGAGCGAGCTGGCCGTGCTGTTGGGCCAAGCCAGTCCGGAACCCGAACCCGAACCCGAACCCGAACCGGAACCCGAACCTCAAGCGGAACCTCAACCGGCCCCGGAGATCGGCCAGGACGCCGCATCGACCCGCGACAGCGCTGCCGCTGCGACCAATGCGGAGCCAGACCCAGATCAAGCACCCGGCCCCACACCTGACGATGCCAGCGGACCTGAGGGCGGACCAGCTGCTGTTCTCAACGATGGAACGCCCGGCGTCAAAGACGACGAAGCTCTGGATGCCAGTGACGACAGCGAAGGGAACACGGGCGCAGAGGGCGTCCAGGCCGCGCCGCGACCCCAGGCTTCAGCAGCGAACAGCAGCACGAGCCCCCTGGGCGGTAGTGCCCGCGAGCAGGTCAATGCCGATGGTTCCCTGATCCAGCCCAAACCCAGCGGTCCCTGGGACGGGTTGCGGCAACGGATCGGCCGATGAATCGCCAGGGAGTGATCTGGGGGCTGGGATTCAGCCCCGCCGCCCAGCCGCTGCTGCTGCAGCTCCATCAGGCCGGCCTGATCGACGCTTGCGCCGGCTCTGGCGATGAACCCGCGGCATCTCAGGTGCTGGCCCAGCAGTGGGGCACGGCCGACGGGTTCGTGATCGTGGCCGCCGCTGGGCTGGTCACACGGCTGGTGGCACCGCTGCTGCGCAGCAAAGAGGAGGACCCTCCAGTGGTCGTGCTCGATCCCCTGGGTCGCTTTGCGATCCCACTGCTCGGGGGACATGCCCAGGGGGCCGAGCAGTTGAGCCAGCGGCTGGCCGCAGCCCTCGGCGGCACGGCGGTGCTGAGCGGCAGCAGCAGCGGCAGCGGCAGTGGCCGGCTGGCGCTCGACGCCTTTGGCCACAGCTGGGGCTGGACCCGCGGCAGTGGCGACTGGACCGCGTTGATGCAGCAGGCTGCCAAGGCGCCATCACTGCCCATTCCGGTGCTGCAAAGCGCTGGAGTGACGCAATGGCAGCAGCTGGGCGCAACCGCTGCGAGTGCCCTGTCGCTGGTCACCGATGCCCGATCAGGTGTTGACTCAGACCGCGAAACGACGGCCGAGCTGGTGATCAGCAGTCGTCGCGGCAACGGCTGCCGCTGGCATCCACCCCAGCTCTGGCTTGGGCTGGGCTGCGAACGCAACAGCAGCCTGACCCTGCTCGAGCGACTGGTCACCCAGACCATGACCCGCCGCGGGCTGGCCCGCGAAGCGGTGGCTGGTCTGGCCAGCATTGACCGCAAAGGCGACGAACCCGCCCTGCTGGCCCTGGCGGCCGCCCATGGCTGGCCGTTGCGGCTGTTCACAGCCGAACAGCTCAACGCGGTCAAGGTGCCCAACCCTTCAGCAGCCGTGGCCCGGGACATGGGCACAGCCAGCGTGGCCGAGGCCGCCGCGCTGCTGGCCGCCGGTCCGCAGGCGAGCCTGCAACAGCACAAGATCGTGCTCAAAGCGGGAAAAGACACACCCCAGGGCCATCCAGACGAACGGGGAGCGGCCACCCTCGCGGTGGCGGCAGCGGCGCAGCAGTGGGCTCCCCACCGTGGTGCGTTGCATCGGGTGGGCAGCGGCCCTGGTGCCCTGCACTGGCTCACCGGCGATGCCCGCGAGGCCCTGAGCGGCTGCAGCATCTGGGTGGGCTACGGGCTTTACCTGGACCTGCTCGAGCCCCTGCGCCGACCCGACCAGGCCCGGCTCGATGGCCAGCTGACGCGCGAGCGCGAGCGCTGCCAACAGGCCTTGGACCTGGCCTGCCAAGGCGTCAAGGTGGCCCTGGTCTCATCGGGCGACAGCGGCATCTACGGCATGGCCGGACTGGCCTTGGAGCTGTGGCTGCAGTTGGCCGAAGCCGACCGGCCTCGGTTCGCCGTGCACCCAGGGATCTCGGCGTTGCAACTGGCAGCGGCCCGCTGCGGCGCGCCGCTGATGCACGACTTCTGCACCATCAGCCTCAGCGACCGGCTCACCCCCTGGACGGTCATCGAACAGCGGCTGATCGCCGCAGCTGCTGGAGACTTTGTTGTGGCCCTCTACAACCCCCGTTCGCTGGGGCGCGACTGGCAGCTGGGACGCGCGCGCGAGCTGCTGCTCCAGGGACGACCCGGCAGCACCCCCGTTGCCCTGGCGCGCCAACTGGGGCGTGCTGATGAGCAGATCCAGCTGCACACGCTCGCGTCGCTGCCACTGCAGGACGTTGACATGTTGACCCTGGTGCTGGTGGGCAACAGCACCACCCGCTCAGCCGGGGGACGTCTTGTGACCCCGCGCGGATACCCAGGGGGCGAGCTCAGTTGAGCCCAGAGGTGATGCAAGTCGGGATGACAGGATTCGAACCTGCGGCCCCTTCGTCCCGAACGAAGTGCGCTACCAAGCTGCGCTACATCCCGATGCCAGCGACTGTAGAAGATCGCCGATGGTTCCCAGCAAGCCCGAGATGAGCACGCCAGCGCCGGCCAGCAAACCCGAATGGCTGCGCGTCAAGGCGCCGCAACGGGAACGTATTGGCGCCGTGGCCGATCTGCTGCGCGATCTGCAGCTCAACACGGTCTGCCAGGAAGCCAGCTGCCCCAACATTGGCGAGTGTTTCGCCGGCGGCACTGCCACCTTTTTGATCATGGGGCCGGGCTGCACCCGGGCATGCCCCTATTGCGACATCGATTTCGACAAGAGCGTGCGGCCGCTCGACCCCACCGAGCCCGTGCGGCTCGGCGAAGCGGTCAACCGGCTGGGGCTCAGTCACGTGGTGATCACCGCCGTCAACCGCGACGATCTGGCCGATGGCGGTGCCAGCCAGTTTGTGGCCTGCATCGAAGCGGTGCGCCAGCGCAGCCCGCTGACCACGATCGAACTCCTGATCCCCGATTTCTGTGGCGATTGGGGGGCACTGACCGCAGTGATGCGCGCCGCTCCCGATGTGCTGAACCACAACATCGAGACCGTGCCGCGGCTGTACAAGCGGGCCCGGCCTCAGGCCATCTATCGGCGCAGCCTGGAGCTGTTGCAGCGGGTGCACGAGGGGTGGCCGCGCTGCTACACCAAATCGGGCCTCATGGTGGGTCTGGGCGAGGGTGACCACGAGGTGTTGGAGGTGTTGGCCGATCTGCGCCGCCACCAGGTCGACATCGTCACCATCGGTCAGTACCTCTCCCCTGGTCCCAAGCACCTGCCGGTCGACCGCTTTGTGACCCCTGAGCAGTTCGCGGACTACCGCACCCACGGTGAGGGCGAGCTGGGGTTTCTGCAGGTGGTCAGCAGCCCGCTGACGCGCAGCAGCTATCACGCCGGTGAGGTGCAGCGGCTGATGCGCGAACACCCGCGCTAAAGCGCCAGATCACCGGCAGCAGCGATCCATTCATGCAGCTGCCAGTCGACCCAAGCCCCGGCGATCAGGGGATCCTGCTGGATGATCGCCAGAGCTTCGCCATAGCTTGCGGCCTGCAGCAGCAACAATCCACCACCGCCTGGGCGCTGCTGCCCATCGACCAAAAAACCGCTGGCCATGGGGTGGCCGGTCGCGCGCTGCTGGTGGACCCAAGCCTTATGGGCTTGCAGGTGCAACGTGCGTTCAGCGCCTGGCAGGGCCCTGAACGCGTCGTTGAAGGTTTCGGTCTTCGCGAACCAGGTCACTGGGGGGGCTGCAACGGGACGATCACGCCCCTAAGCCACCACCGCGGCCTTGGGGGCAAAGCCCATGGCGGCCTTCTCGCTGGGAGGCAACAGCAGCTTGAAGCGAGCTTTGGCCTGGGTCCAGTCGGCCAGCAAGGCTGCAGCCTTGCTGCTGCCAGTGGCCGCCAGATGGGCCTCGAGCAGGGGCTTGAGCGCAGCCTCCTGCTCGGGGGTGGTCAACGACTCAACCGCCACGATCTCGCGGTTGACCCGCTGGGCCAGGCCACCGTCTTCATCAAGGATGAAGGCCACCCCACCGGTCATGCCGGCACCCACATTGCGGCCGGTTGAACCCAACACCACCACCACCCCGCCGGTCATGTACTCGCAGCAGTGATCGCCGGCACCTTCGACGACGGTGCGACAGCCGCTGTTGCGCACGGCGAAACGCTCACCGGCGCGGCCCAGGGCAAACAGTTCACCACCGGTGGCGCCGTACAGGCAGGTGTTGCCGAGAATCACCTGGCTGCCGGGATCCTGCACTGCAGCAGGCGGCACCACGGTGATGCGGCCGCTGTTGATCCCCTTGCCGATGTAATCATTGGCCTCGCCCACCAGGCGCACGTTCATGCCCTGCAGCACAAAGGCACCGAAGCTCTGACCCGCAGCCCCCTCAAAGGTGAGATCGAGCTGACCGCCAAAGCCCCGGTTGCCGTGGCGAGCTGCGATCTCACCAGCGACGCGAGCGCAGACGCTGCGGTCCGTGTTGACGATGGCCAGGGTGCGCTCTGCGCGGCCATGGCCGTCGATGGCGGCCATCAGCTCGCTGTCGGCCAGCAACTGATCTTCCAGGATCGGGCCGTTGCCATGGGCTTCAGCATCGTGCTGCAGCCAGCGGCGATCGGCCGCGGCGTCAATCGGTGCCAGCAGGCAGGTCAGATCGAGGGCCTGGGTCTTGGCCAGAGTCACCTGGCGCGGCTGCAGCAGCTCGCTGCGGCCGATCAGCTGGTCGAGTCGGGCCACGCCCAGCACGCTGAGCAGCTGGCGCACTTCCTCGGCCACGTAAAGGAAGAAGTTGACGACGTGCTCGGGGGTGCCGGGGAAGCGCTTGCGCAGGGCCTCCTTCTGGGTGGCCACCCCCACCGGGCAGTTGTTGGTGTGGCAGACGCGGGCCATGATGCAGCCTTCGGCGATCATCGCCACCGAGCCGAAGCCGTATTCCTCGGCCCCCAGCAGGGCGGCGATCAGCACGTCCCAGCCGGTTTTGAGACCGCCGTCGGCGCGCAGCAGCACGCGATCGCGCAGGCCGTTCTCGAGCAGCGAACGGTGCACCTCGGTCAGGCCCAGTTCCCAGGGGCTGCCGGCGTGCTTGATCGAACTCAGCGGCGAGGCGCCGGTGCCGCCGTCGTGACCGGAGATCTGGATCACGTCGGCATTGGCCTTGGCCACCCCGGCGGCAATGGTGCCGATGCCGATCTCGGCCACCAGCTTCACGCTCACCTTGGCGGCGGGGTGCACCTGGTGCAGGTCGTGGATCAGCTGGGCCAGATCCTCAATCGAATAGATGTCGTGGTGC
>VGQR01000048.1 GCA_016882345.1 Cyanobacteria bacterium K_DeepCast_35m_m2_023 | reverse complement strand
CTACCCCAGCTGGGTGTTGGGCCTAGATCTCTTCAAGCCCACGCTGCATCCTTCGCAGCAATATGCAGCAGAGCTGCTTCCTGTGAGCGTCCCGCGGATGGCTTCGCTAAGGCCACTGGCATCTGCGTAATTTGTAGATCTTGCTGGTGCAGGATCGCCCCGCGGATATGGGGCCTGGCATAGCTCTCGAAGGGCACGGGGTTCTGACTGCTGTAGCGCTCTGCCGCTCGCAGCAAACCCAGCATTCCCACCTGCAGCAGGTCGTCAAACGGTTCGGGGCTGTTGACGGCGTAGCGCGCTGCGATTGGTGGGACCAGGGCGAGATGGGCCGTGGCCAGGCGGTTGCGTTGTTGAAGCTTGCGGCGAGACAGGGGGCGATCCATCGGCAGGTCGAATCAGCGGTGCTCTTCCAGCTGCCGATGCCGCCGGGGGGCGCGTCAAGCGTGAAACCACGGAATGCCTGCTTCAACGCGGCAGCGCCACGGCCTGCAGCAGCGCCCAGGATCCGTGGTGTTCAAGCCAGTTCAGATCGGACCGCTCGCTCGCCAGCAGCCAGCCGGCAAAGCCGAGGGCGTTGATGCTGAAGCCGGCCCAGTGCTCGCATCGACGCAACACCGTGAGCACCCAGCGATCGGTGAACACCAGGTTGTAAGGCTTGCTGGGCTGCGGGTCGCTCTGGGGTGAGCCCAACCCAAGCCGGGTGCTGTGCTCGTCATAGATCGCCGCCAGCTCGGTCGGGTCGGCCGGATCGGTGCGCGGGCTCAACGCGCAGGCCCAGGGGAAGACCTCTGTCAGCGCCGCCCCGGCCAGCGCTGACTCGAGCAGGGGTTCCAACGGGCAACTGGGCTCGCCCGGCAAGCGGGGCAGCAGTTGCAGATGGCGGTGGGGTTGGCTGGCACCAGCGGCTGCACAACTGTTGAAAAACCACAATCCCCGGGTGTCGCTGCCCACCTGCACCACGGCAGCCCAGTCCGCGGGTTCCAGCCAACCGGACTGGGGTTTCCAGTGATCGGTGATCACCAGCACATGACCGCGCTGCACCGGGTATTTGTTGAGCAGCAGCACATGGGCCGGTGGCAGACGGCAGACCTCAAGCCCGTTCTCCCAGGGCAGAAAGGGGTTGGGTTTGGGACCGCCGGCCCGCAGGTGTTTGGGGGTGCGGCTCAGGAGCCGCCGGATCACAAACGGTGTCTGAGCCAGGTCGAGCAGCTCGGTGTCGAGCGGCACGAGCAGGCCGCTCGATTCGGCTTGCTCAGAGCGCTGCAGCGCCTGTCGCCTGAAGTGCTCAGCTGCCACCGGCACCAGTCCCGGCCCGGAGCCGTGCCAGCGACGCTCCGGGGTAGAAGCGACCCAGGATGGCGTTGTAGCGATGGCCGTCTTCGGCCAGGCTGCGGGCCCCTTGCTGGCTCATGCTCGCCCCCAGATGGCCGTGGGCTTCAAGCGTGATCTCGCGATTGGCGGCATAGAGGCTTTCGACAATGCCGCCCTGATAACTGAGGATCAATCCTGCGGTGCGGCCAGCGGCGTCACGGGTGTGGCCGTTGACCCGTTCGAGACCGCGGTAGGCCTGCCAACGGGTGGTGTCTCCCAGATGCCAGTGCCGGTTGGCCGGTCTGGCCATGTGCGCCAGCGCATACGAGCGCGCCGCCACCGCCTGGGCCATCAGGGCCTGCAGGGGCCAGCTGCTGGGCATCTCCGAGCCCACCACCGAGGCGATGTAGCTCTCCAGATTGAGGTGATTGATCAGTTGGACGCCGTCGTCCTTGGGGACCAGGCGAATCCTGCCCGGGTAGAGGCGGCCATTGGCCTGCAAGGCACCCGCTCGGCCCGTCAGCAGCCAGGCTTCGCCTGCCTGGATGGCCAGGTCCAGCTCGACGGGGTCGGCAGCGCTGCCCTGTTGCAGTACGGCTCCATTGGCACTGCGCAGCTGCCACGGTGCGGTGGCTGTGAGCTGGGGTCGGGTTCCTGCACTGAGCAGCGCGACGCGGATCTCCAGCGGCAGGGGGGGGGCCTGGTCGGGTTCGGTGAGGGCCAGCTGGCGCGGATGACCCGGCTCGCTGCTCAGCCGTTGGCGGGCGCGGGCAGCCTCAACCTGGGACAGGGGCGGAGTCGCTTCCGCGACCAGCGCTTCGAGCAAGGGATCAGCACCAGCTCCGCCTGCCGCAGGGGACGATCCAAACCGGTGCAGACCAAAGCCAAACCCCGCCAGAGCCAGGGCGAGCGGACCGCCCAGCCAGATGGGTTGGCAACGGTTCAGCTGCTGGCGCAGCAGCGACGCCAGCTCTCGGCAGCGCCGGGGCAGTCGTCGGGTTGCAGTTGCAAGCTGCCAGACCACAGCAGAACGCCGGTGCCGATCAGTCGAATCATGCCTGACGATGCCGATTCGCAGCACATCCCACCGGGGCGCGGCGAACACTGCCAACCGACCACCTGCGGGCGCTGCAGCTGCTGCAGCCAATAGGGGGCCACCAAGGCATGGGCGGAACCGGTGACCGGGTCTTCATCAATGCCGAGCCCGGGTGCAAAGAAGCGCAGTTGGTAGTCGGCGGCCTTGCCAGCGACCATCGGATCGGAGGCGGAACCGCCCATGGCCTGCATCAGCACCAGGCCGCCCGCTTCGGATGGTTGCAACCTTGACGAGGGTGAGCCCATGGCTGCCAACGGAGCCTCGGGCGGCAGCAGCGCCACGCTGTAGCCCAGGCCACTGCGCCAGAACCGCAGCGGGGGGCTGCCGACGGCCTCGCTGAGCAGCTGCTGCAGCTCAGGGGGCGCCACCTGTGGCTGCAGGCCTGCTGATGGCAGGCACAGCGCGCCCAGGCCGCCATCGAGGGCGACCGGCATGGGGCCACTGCGGCTGAAGAACACGGTTTGGCCCCTGGCGTCCAGACGCTGCCAGTGCTGCAGCGCCAGCAGGGCGGCCAGGGTCCCATGGCCGCACAGGGGCACCTCGGTGCTGGGCGTGAACCAGCGCAGCCACCAACCGGCATCGGCCTGCAGCACAAAGGCTGTTTCTGATTGGTTGAGGCTGCGGGCCAACGCCTGCATCCAGGCATCGCTGACAGGGTGCTCCAGCAGCACCACGGCGGCGCCATTGCCGCGGAAGGGGCGGTCCGTGAACGCCTCAACCAGCAGAGCTGGCAGGCTCATGGCGCGATTTCGGCCTTGAGCTCGCGCCCCATCAAGGCCCGCACGGCAGCGGCGGGGGTGACACTGCCGGCGATCAGGGCACCGATCTGCTCACAGATCGGCAGGTGCCACTGGTGCTGTCGCGCCAGGTTCAAGGTGGCCTGAGCTGTGCGCACCCCTTCGACGGTGGCCGCGACCTGCTCGAGGGCTGCGGCGGTGCTGAGGCCAGCCGCTAGCAACTGGCCGAAGCGGTAGTTGCGGCTGAGGGGACTGTTGGCGGTGGCCAGCAGGTCCCCCAGTCCAGCCAAGCCGTACAGGGTGCTTTGCTGGCCGCCAAGCCCGTGCAGCACCAGTCCGATTTCGGAAAGCCCGCGACACAGCAGCGAGGCCTTGGCATTGGCCCCCAGCTGCAGGCCATCGCAGACCCCGGCGGCGATGGCGATCACGTTTTTGAGGGCACCGGCCGCCTCGGTTCCCACCGGGTCCGAATGGCGATACAGGCGCAGGGTCTCGCCGCTGAGGTGACGCTGCAGCCAGGGGCCGAGCTGTTCGTCGGCACTGGCAATGGTGCTGGCGGCAGGAAGTCCACGGGCCAGCTCGTCAGCCAGGTTGGGGCCGCTCAGGACCGCCACGGGGGTGCCAGGGGGCAGTTGCCGGGCCCAGAGCTGGGAGGCGGTGACCAACCGCTCGATGTCGATGCCCTTGCTGCAGCTCAGCAACGGCAGTGAGGACGGCCACTGGGGGCCCAGGCGACAGGCCAGATCGTCCACACCGGCCATCGCCACGGCCGAGACCACCAGATCGGCATCGAGCAAAGCCGCCGGGTCGCCGGCGTCATCGCTGCGGGACCACGAGCGCAGCTGATGGCCCTGCTGTTGCCACAGCCCCATCAGCGTGCGGCCCCAGGCCCCGCGCCCCAGCACTGAAATCCGCAGACCCATGGCTGCCATCATGCGCGCCAGGGGCGCACTCGGGCAATGCAATCGTTGAGCAGCGCGGCCTGGCAGCACTGGCAGGGCCATGCCCTGGTGGTCGGCGGTGGCGGGATCGGCCGGGCCCTGACCGCCCGCCTGGGCGCTGTGGCACCCCAGCTCGCCGTGCATCTGGCGACCCGCAGTCCAATCCACCCGGCAGAGCTGGCACTCGATCTCTGCGACGACGCCAGCCTGGCGCGGTTGCGCGCTGTCGCCGAGGCGCAATGGCGGCCCCTGCGGCTGGTGATCAACACCGCCGGTGTGCTGCATGGCCCCGGCCTGCAGCCCGAGAAGCGGCTGGCCTCGGTCAGCCGCGCCCAGCTGCTCGACAGCTTTGCGGTGAATGCCTTTGGGCCGGTTCTGCTGGCCCAGGCCCTCGCCGAGGCGATCGCCAGCGACGGCCCCAGCCATTTCGCCAGCCTGTCGGCCCGCGTCGGCAGCATCGGCGACAACCAGCTGGGGGGGTGGTACAGCTGGGGGTGGTACAGCTACCGCGCGGCCAAGGCGGCCCAGAACCAGTTGCTCAAAACCCTGGCGATCGAGTGGCGCCGTCGCCGGCCCCAATGCTGCGTCAGCCTGCTGCACCCCGGCACCACCGCGACGACCCTGTCCGAGCCGTTTCGCTCGGGCGTGCCGCCATCGCGCTTGTTCAGCCCCGACCAGGCCGCCGCATACCTGCTGGCGGTGCTGCAAAGCCTGGGGCCCGAGCAGAGCGGCGGCTTCTGGGCCTGGGATGGGTCAGCCATCCCCTGGTGAGGCCCTTGCCGCTGTGGGCCTGGAACCCGCTGATCAGGCGGCGTGCTGCTGCAGCACCTCCAGGGGAATGATCGCCAGCGTTGAGGCCTCACAGGCCTCCAGGCGCACCGGTGGGGCCACGCCGTCCTCGTAGGCCTCCAACCAGCGGGGGGCGCAGACGCACCAGTGATCCCCGGGTTGCAGACCTGGAAAGCGGAAGGCGGGCATCGGCGTGCTGAGGTCGTTGCCCTGGGCCTTGCTGTAACTGAGAAACTGCTCGGTCACCACACAGCAGACCGTGTGAACCCCTTGGTCGGCGCTGTCGGTTCGGCAAAACCCATCGCGGGTCCAGCCGGTCATCGGCTCGCAACCGCACTGTGCCAGCGGCTCGCCGAGCACGTTGAGGACCGCTTCGCTCATGGCTGCCGAGGGGGTGTGGGGGGCGTGGGCGGATCAGAGGCTGCCACAAAGTTGGTACAGATGGTTGACGAATTCCGGGGGTCAGGCGTTAAAGGTCAGGAGTCAACCGACCCGAACCCCTTCGCGGCTGCCGCTTCATGAGCTGGGATTTCACCGAAGACGCGGCCTTTATGGCCCTCTGCGACGCCTACAAGGAAAGCGGTGAAAGTTCCGCCATGGAATTCCTGGCCCATGGCGAAGGTGCGTTTCATTTCCAGGAACTGACCCAAAACGCCGCAGGTGAGGGCATTGATCTGAGCGATTCGTCCGATCTGGAAGAGTTCCAGCAAGAGGTCATCGACACGCTCCAAGATCTGTGCAGCTGAGAATGGGTGGCTGATCAACGTCGATCCGCCACCAGTGACCCAACCACCAACTGAGGCTTGTTCAGTCAGCCAACAGGAGCGGTGCCGTCCCTTGCAAGCAGCGGCAAACCTCTGGATCGGTGCTGAGATCAGCCGTAAAAAAAGGCAATTTCCTTGTCTTTGAGCCCATCCCAGCCCGCTGCGCGCAGCCTGGCATCCAGCGTGGCCTGGTCAAAGTGCTTGGACCCGGTTTTGACGACCCGGTTGCGCATTGATTTTTTGACGCCGCTTCGGGCGCGCTGGCTTTCCAGCTGCATGACCTCGTTGTAGAGGCTCAGCATCTCTGCCGGGATCGGGCTGCCATCGAGATCGATACCCGCGGCGATGGCGGCATCGACACCATCAGGACCTGCAATGGCCATTGGCTTGTTGTTGCGCCCGCACAACCTAAGCGCTGAAGTAACGCGCCTTGCTGTGCAGGGCCACCAGCGCTGTGGTGCTCTGTTCGGGATGGAGTTGTTCGCTCTCATCCATCGACAAGCCGATGCGCTCGGCACCCAGCCACAGCAGCTGCTGGCGCGAATCGGCGACGTTGGGGCAGGCGGGGTAGCCGAACGAATAGCGGCTTCCGCGGTAGCGCTGGGCCAGCACGTCGCGCAGGGGCATGGCCGCCGGGTCGGGATGGCCCAGCTCGCGGCGGATGCGCGCGTGGGTCCATTCGGCCAGGGCTTCGGCCATCTGCACCGCCAAACCGTGGAAGTAGAGGTAATCGCTGTATTGGTCTGCGGCGAACAGCGACTGGGCAAAGCTGGTGGCGCGCTCACCCATGGTGACGGCCTGCATCGGCAGCACGTCCTGGGGCAGGAGCCCCCCAGCGGTCGTGCTCAGTGCATCGCGGTAGAAGTCGGCAATGCAGTAGCGGTTGCCGCCGCGCTGCCTGGGCAGCACGAAGCGTCCGAGAACCGATTCGGTTGCGACAGGATCAAACACGACGACGGCATTGCCCTCGCGCCCGCAGGGAAAGTAGCCGTAGGCCACCCTCGGCGTCAGCAGCTGGTCGGCGATGCACCGCTCAATCCAGTGCTGCAGCACCGGCTCGGCTTGTGTGGCCAACATCGCGTCGTAGTCCTCGCGCGATTGCTGCTGGGCCTTGCGCAGTTGCCATTGCCCTGCAAACAGCGCCGTGCGGTCGAGATAGGCAAACACCTGATCGAGGGGAATGACGGACTCGTCGAGCACGCAGCTGCCCCAGAACGGCGGGGTCAGGGCGGGTTCTTCGGCGACAACCTCCGAGCGGCTGTCGTTGCGCTCGGCCGAGTCGGTCTGGGGCTCGTGGGCTTCAGCCGGCAAGGCTTGGCTGGTGGGCTCGCTCTCGCTTTCCGTGCTGCTGGGTCCAAGACCCAGGCCCTCGGGAATGGCGCCCAGGAACCCCTGGCGATCGTCCCACTGGCCATGCTGCTTGGCTTCCATCAGCGCATCCATGAAGCGCAGATCGGCAAAGGCATCGCGGCCGTAGACCACCTGGCCGCGGTAGGCCGCACGGCAGTCACCATGCACAAAGCGTGGGGTCAGTGCGGCTCCACCAAGAATCACCGGCACGTGGATGCCCGCATCATTGAAGGCCTTAAGGTTATCCTTCATGAAGGCGGTCGATTTGACTAACAGACCGCTCATGGCGATGCAATCAGCCTGGTGCTTCTGCTGCGCTTCGATGATCGCCTCGCAGCTTTGTTTGATGCCGAGATTGATCACCTCATAGCCATTGTTGGTGAGGATAATGTCAACAAGATTCTTGCCGATGTCGTGGACATCGCCCTTGACTGTGGCGATCAGAAATTTGCCTTTGCTGCTGCTCCTGCTGCTGCCATCGGCGGCCTCGAGTTTGTCCATGTGGGGCTCGAGCTGGGCGACCGCCGCCTTCATGGTTTCGGCGCTTTGGAGCACAAACGGCAGCTGCATCTGGCCGCTGCCAAACAGATCGCCCACCACTTTCATGCCATCGAGCAAGAAGGTGTTGATGATCTGCAGAGGCGGATAGGTCTGCAGCGCCTCATGGAGTGCCGCCTCGAGCCCGATGCGCTCGCCATCGATGATGTGTTGCTTGAGACGCTCCTCGAGCGGTAGGTCGGCCAGGGACGGACCCGAGGCGCGCGCCTCCTTGGCACTGACCCCCTCGAACAGCGTGGTCAATTCGGTGAGCGGGTCGTAGACGCAAATGGTGCCGTCAAAGCGCCTGCGGTCGTAGATCAGATCGCGGCAGACCTGTTGATGCTCATCACTGATCTTGGCCAGGGGCAGAATCTTGGCAGGGCTGACGATGGCCGCATCCATCCCCGCCTGGCAGCAGTCGTGCAGAAACACGCTGTTGAGCACGATGCGCGCCGCCGGCGACAGTCCAAAGCTGACATTGCTGACCCCAAGGACCACATGGACCCCTGGGAGCTTCTCGCGGATCATGCCAATGGCTTCAACGGTGGCCATGCCGTTTTCGCGGTCCTCTTCAATGCCGGTGGAAATCGGCAGGGCGAGGGGGTCGTAGAAGATTTCGCGGGCTGGAATGCCGAATTCGAGCGCGTCGCGATAGGCCCGTTGGGCGATCGCAAATTTTCGCTCGGCCGTCCGGGCCATGCCCTCTTCATCAATCGTCCCCACCACCACACCCGCGCCGTAATTGCGGGCCAGCTCCAGCACCTTGAAGAAGCGTTCAGGCCCGTCTTCGTAGTTGGTGGAATTGAGGATGCATTTGCCGCCGGCCACCTTGAGGCCAGCTTCCATCTTCTGCCACTCGGTCGAATCGAGCATCAGCGGCAGGTTGACGTTGGTGACCAGTCGGCTCACCAAAGCGTGCATGTCACGCTCACCATCGCGACCGACATAGTCGACGTTGACGTCGAGCACGTGGGCGTTCTCCTTGACCTGGCCGCGGGCCACGGCGACCAAACCATCCCAGTCTTCGGCCGCCAGTAGTTCGCGCACCTTTTTCGAACCGCTGGCATTGAGCCGTTCGCCGATGATCAGGAACGAGTTGTCCTGCAGATACGGTGTGGTGCCGTAGATTGAACTGGCCGCAGGCTCGTACTGCAGTGCCGGCCTTGGATCGGTGGGGGTTGCCTGTCGCGCCGGCCGCGGGGCTGGTTTGAGCTCCCGTGAGAGCTCGACCAGGGCGCCAATGTGACCAGGAGTTGTGCCGCAACAGCCGCCGATGACCTGAACCCCCAGGTCCTCGACGAAGTGCAGGAGCTGCATCTTCATCTCGAGGGGGGTCAGCCGGTAATGGGCCACGCCGCCGATGTTTTCGGGCAGACCGGCATTGGGGATGCAGCTGACCACAAACGGGCTGTGGGCGCTGAGGTAGCGGATGTGCTCCTTCATCTGCTCGGGGCCGGTGGCGCAGTTGAGGCCGAGCACATCGATCGGGAACGGCTCAAGAATCGCCACCACCGCAGCGATGTCGGAGCCCACCAGCATCGTGCCGGTGGTCTCCATGGTGACGCTGACCATCAGCGGCCGGCGCTGGCCGGTCTTGGCGAAGGCCGCCTCGATGCCCTGCAGCGCCGCCTTGATCTGCAACACGTCCTGGCAGGTTTCGACAATGAACAGGTCAATGTCTCCAGCCAACAGACCTTCTGCCTGCTCGGCGAAGGAGGCCTTCATCGTGTCGAAATCGATGTGCCCCAGGGTGGGCAGCTTGGTGGTGGGCCCCATCGAGCCCGCCACGAAGCGCGGCTTGTCGGGGGTGCTGTAGGCGTCCGCCATCTGGCGGGCCAGTTCGGCGGCCCGTTTGTTGAGCGCAAAGGCCTGGTCGGCGATGTCGTATTCGGCCAGCACCAGCGAGGTGGCGCCGAAGGTGTCGGTCTCGATCACATCGGCACCGACCTCGAGAAACTGCCGGTGCACCGCCTGCACCGCATCGGGCCGGGTAAACACCAGGTTCTCGTTGCAGCCCTCGAGCGCGGCGCCGCCGAAATCGTCGGCGCTCAACTCCATCTGCTGCAGCGAGGTGCCGGTGGCGCCGTCAAACACCAGCACCGGGCGGCTGGGGTCGTGCAGGCGCTCCAGAAAACCCACACGCTGCTGCGATCCGGTCTGCTGTGCTGCAGCGGTCATCGGCTGGCTACTGGCCATCAGGCGTCGAGGCGAATCCGGGTTACCCAGTGGTCATAGGCGGGATCACGGCCTTCTGTGATGGCGGTCAGGCGTTCGCGGATGCGCGCCATCACCGGCCGCTGGCTCGGCAGGTCGGTGCTTTCGACCCGCCGCACGGGGGTCACCTTGGCGGCGGTGCCGCTGAGGAACACCTCATCGGCGATGAACAATTCACTTTTGTCCACGGGCCGCTCGAGGGTGGGGATCCCCATGGCGCGGGCCAGCTCGAGCACGCTGGCGCGGGTGATGCCCTCGAGGATGTCTTGATCGACGCCGGGAGTGATCAACACCCCATCGCGCACGAGGAACAGATTCATGCCGCTGGCTTCGCTCACCTTGCCGCGGCTGTTGAGCAGCAAGGCTTCGTCAAAGCCGCTCTTGACCGCTTCGGTCTTGGCCAGGGAGCTGGTGATGTAAGCGCCGCTGATCTTGCCCCGCAGAGGCAGCGAGCGGTCTTCCTGGCGGGTCCAGGAGCTGATGCGACAGCTCACCCCCTCGGGCGAGAGGTAATCGCCCAGTTCGAGGCCGTAGATCAGAAAGTCGGTCTCGATGTTGTGCAGCCGCGGCGCAATGCCCAGGTCGCTGGTGTACACAAACGGGCG
>VGQR01000047.1 GCA_016882345.1 Cyanobacteria bacterium K_DeepCast_35m_m2_023 | reverse complement strand
AAAGGGTGTGGTGTTGGCTTGGCCATACAACCGCTGATGATTGGTTTCGTTGTCGGTGAACAACCAATCGCCCGATTGATCACACTCCAGACAGTAAGAACCGAGATGGGGAATGTCTTCAGCAATCAGACGGTCGACATCAAGATGCATCGACTGGGGCGTCTCATCGGGATAGCCCCAGGACCAGGTGTTGCGCAGCCACAGAGTTGGCAGCACAGTGACAGGGGCCGATTCGCCACCCCTGTTAACCACTCGAATCCGAATCAAAAGATCGGTCGGTGATGCCTTGGCGTACTCGACAAAGACGTCAAAATATCGAGAATGGTCGAAGATGCCGGTATCGACCAATTCATACTCGTCCTCGTCGCGACTGCGACGGCCATTCTCCTCAACGAGCTGCGCATAGGGGAAAGCCGTCTGTGGATATTTGTACAACCCACGCATGAAACTGTGAGTTGGCGTATTGGCGAGGTGATAAAAATACTCCTTGACGTCCTCGCCGTGATTGCCCTCAGGGTTGCCCAGGCCAAATGGACGCTCTTTCAGAATCGCATCCTGGCCATTCCAGAGCGCCACTGAGAAGCACAATCGGCACTGCTCATCACAGATCCCGAGCAGACCATCCTCGCCCCATCGGTAGGTTCTGGAACGGGCATGGTCATGGGGAAACGAGCGCCAGGCATCACCATCGGCCGAATAGTCCTCCCGGACCGTGCCCCACTGACGCTCTGGCAGATAGCTACCCCAGAGTCCCCAGGGCTGATGGCCATAATCTCGCTCGGCCATGCGGCTGAGCTCTGTCGGTTTGATCACGTTGATGGCCTGAGCAGGAACTGGCAGAGTCATCAGCGCAAGGACGCAGCAACGCCATCGGCGATGCGCAGGGCGTTGGCAATCACAGTGAGACCAAAACCCATGATGGGGCAGGACGGGAACACACTGGCATCAGCGATGGTGAGATTGGTCAGCTCATGGCTGCGACCCGCAAGATCAACCACCGAAGTCGCGGGGTTGTCACCCATGCGGCAGGTGCCGCATGCTGCGCCGATGGCCGACAGCGGTGCTTCACCGCGGGGATGGGTCGGTGCCGCCTTCACGACCTGGCACTCGGGGTCAGCCTCAATGGCTTTGAGCACATCAATCCAGCGGTAGACGAGGCGATCATGGGCCTCGCGGTTGTTGGGGATGTAATTGACCTGAATGCGCCCTTCGCGAAGGCTGATCCGGTTATGGGCCTGGGGCAGCACCGGGCTGCTGGCCCACCAGGTGATCGAACGGGAAGCCAGCTGCTCAAGCCCAAAATTGGGGAGCAGTTTGCTCACCAACGACAACACCGGTGGTGATTCGGCGAACAAGGCATCCTGCAGAACCCCGCCCCCATTCTGAATCGCTCCCAGGGGGAAACTGACGTTCTGATCACCCCAAAGGAAGTCGTTGATGCCAAATGATCGGCCATAGCGTCCTGAATTTGAGGCTGCAGCCAGTTGCAAAATCGAGGTCTGTTGCAACTTCATCAGGTTGCGGCCGACTTGATCCGAGCCGTTGGCCAGGCCGCGGGGGTGACGATCGGTCGCCGAGCGCAACAAAATCGCGGCACTATTGATTGCACCGGCGGCCAACACCACCTGATGGGCGCTGAACAACCAGCGCTGACCATCAATTATTGCCTCCACACCCCGTACTTCATGACCAGCTGGATTCACGTGCAGCTGGTTGACCGTCACACCACCGCGCAGGGTCACGGTGGTGCACTGGCGAGCCAAGTCCACTCCAAACAGCTCGGCATCACCACTGGGGTCAACCGGCGATTCGGACCAGGTGAGCGGCAAGGGATAGGGATTCAGACCCTGACGTTGCAGCCCCAGACCCAATTCCTCAAGAAACGGTTCAATGGGCCTAGGGGGAGCTAGATAACCGGATTGACGCGCTGGTTCCGTCGGGTCACGCCCTGCAAGCCCATGGACGCGATACAGCGCTTCAGCTTTCTCATACCAGGGTTCGAGGTCGCTGTAGTGCAGACCCCACTGCGGTGTTGGGCCCTCCTGCAGGTGCAAACCTTCGAATTCGCGCTCGCGCATGCGCTCGAGCACACCACCCCAGATTTTGGTGTTGCCACCAAAGGCATAGATCGCCTGAGGCGAAAAGGGATCACCATCGGTGCCGAACCACTGCTCAGTCGGGTGGTAGCGATCCTTGCGGAACAGATCGACATCAGCCACGTTCTGATCGGCCAGGGGCATCACACCACCCCGCTCGAGCAGCAGGACCTTGAGGCCACGCTGACCAAGGCTGTTGGCAACGGTGGCCCCGGCAGCACCGCCGCCGATGACGATCACGTCGTACTGGTTGTCATCGATGATCATGGGTCAGCTCCGCTGCCAGACGTAGATGAGGAGAAAAAGGATGATCCAGATGACATCCACAAAGTGCCAGAACAGTGAGGTGGCCTGAACGCCCTGCTCACCGCCCTCGTAATTACCTGGGATGAATGACTTGATCAGCATCAGCGTCATCAAGCCAACGCCTGTGGCGACGTGCAACCCGTGGAAACCGGTCAGCAGGTAGAACGTGCCGCCGAACGTGCCCGAGGTGAAGCCGAAATCAAGACCGCTCCACTCCACGGCCTGGCCATAAAGGAAATACGCCCCAAGAGCCATGGTCAGCAGCCAGAAGCCACGGAACCCCCAAAGGCTGCCCTTGGCCTTGGCCCGCTCGGCCAGATAGATGGTGCCCGAACTGGAGACCAACACCACCGAATTGATCAACGGCATGTGCCACTCGAGCCCCTCGACGCCTGCAGGAAGCCAATTGAGGGCGCTGGTCTTCAGCAGGGCATAGCCACTGAAGAAGGCCAGAAAGATGACGCTCTCCGAGCACAGAAAGATGATGAAGCCGGTGAGGTTGTGCTTGTCATGCTCGCCGCCATGCTCTTGGGGGGCAGGTGGCGTTGGATAGGCGGTGGTCATCGCGAAGCCTCCTGAAGGTCTGCAGCCGTAAGCGCCTGCTCGATCGCGTCCTGGTGTTCAACCAGGGGTTTGCCCAGGCCGTAGCCATAGGGCCTGGAGATCACCACCGGCACATGCTCGCCAAAGTTGTCTTCGGCAGGGGGGGAGGGCAGCAGCCACTCGAGGCCGATGGCGTTCCAGGGGTTGTGGGGTGCCTTGGGACCGCGCACCCAAGAGCTGATCATGTTGAGCAGGAAGGGAATGATCGACACTCCCAGTAAGAAAGCCCCCAGACTGGCCAGCACATTCCAGAAGGCGAATTCGGGGTCGTAGCTGGAGACACGCCGAGGCATGCCCATCAGACCCAGGGGATGCATGGGCAGGAAATTGAGATTGGCGCCAATGAAGGTCAAGAGAAAATGAACCTTGCCGAGACCCTCGTAAGGCATGCGGCCGATGAATTTGGGGAACCAGTGATAGATGGCGGCAAAAATTACCATCACCGCAGCCCCATAGATGACGTAGTGGAAATGGCCCACCACGAAGTAGGTGTTGCTGACATGAATGTCAACGGGGACGGTGGCCAGCATCACCCCGGTGATGCCGGCAAACACGAAGTTGAACAGTCCACCCAGACAAAAGAGCACTGGCGTCGTCAGACGGATCTTGCCGCGCCACAGGGTGCCCAGCCAGGCGAACACCTTGACCCCAGTGGGCACCGAAATCAGCATGGTGTTGACCATGAACAGATTGCGCATCCACTGGGGGACACCACTGGTGAAGAAGTGGTGGACCCACACGATCAAACCCAGCCCCACAATGATGAACGAGGCCAAGGAGACATACACGTAGCCAAACAACGGCTTGCGCGCATACACAGGGAACAGCTCGGAGAAGATCCCAAAAACCGGCAGGATGATCACATAAACAGCCGGGTGGGAATAGAACCAGAAGAAGTGCTGGTAAAGAACCGGGTCGCCGCCGCCTGCAGGGTCGTAAAACGTGGTGCCTGCCACCAGGTCAAACAACAGCATGATCGCGCCACCGGTGAGAGCAGGCAGACCAATCAGCTGCAGGCTTTGGGCAGCCAGCGCCGTCCAGCAGAACACCGGCATCCGGAACCAGGTCATGCCAGGCGCCCGCATGCGAATGATGGTGGTGACGAAATTGACGGCCCCCATGATCGACGACACACCTGAGAGGGCAACTGCCGTCAGCCACATGCCCTGTCCATTCACCAGATGTCCGAGAGGGTTCTGAATGCTGACCGGCGGATAGGACCACCAACCGGAATAGGCGGGACCTCCAGGGACAAAGAAGCTGGCAATCAGCAGAGTTCCAAAGATCGGCACCAGCCAGAACGCAACCGCGTTAAGCCTGGGGAAGGCCATGTCAGGCGCACCGATCATCGTCGGAATCAACAGATTGTTGAGTCCATTGAGAACCGGAAAAACGAACAGGAACAACATGATTGTTCCATGCATCGTGTAAATGCCGTTGTATACGGTGCGATCAACCAGATCGGCCTGAGGTGTGATTAGCTCACCTCGAATGATCATGGCCAACAGACCACCAATCAAGAAAAAGAAGAACGCCAGAACGATGTACTGGATGCCTATCACCTTGGCATCGGTATTGAAGCTGAAATAGCGGCTCCAACTCGGCTTGGGTTCGCTGGCGGGGAAGGTCGCAAGTGTCATCGGTTCAACTCAGGCGTCATGAGGAAGGTTGTTGGAACCAGGCACATTGACCTGAGGGGGTGGGGCGGGCGGCACAGTGGCCCAGCCGGGATTCGCTTTCTTGGCACGTGCGGCATATTCGTCCACCGCATCACTGATACCGCTCTGGAGCGGGAGTGCTGCCGACTGCTTCAACCAGGCGGTGTGGGCATCGCCGCTCTCGACGACGACATCAGCCTGATTGGCAGCAAACCAGGTCCCACTGAACTGGGAATCCCGCAGGCGATAGCGACCCTCACGGGTTGGAGTGAGGTTGAAGTTGATCGCCCGACCGGGAACCACGTCCTGCTTCAAACGGAAGGCCGGAATGAAGAACCCGTGCAGCACATCCTCGGAGACCAGCCGGAAGGTCACCGGCTGATCCACAGCCAGATGCAACTCGGTGGAGGAGACGTTCGCATCGGGATAGCGAAATTCCCAAGACCATTGGCGGGCAATGACCTCCACTTGCTCAGCAGGGAGCCGATCGCCTGGATAGCCCACAACCCCTTCCACGGGGTTGTCTTGATGGATGTGCTCCATCGGCCCGAGCACACCCAGGCTGGTGTTGACCCGGATGGCGTACACCGCAATCGCCATGACCAGGACAAAAGGAATCGCCGTCCAGATCACTTCAAGCTTGGTGTTGCCCTCGATCGGCTCGGCATCGGTCTCGTCGTACTTCTCAGCCCGGTGCATCAGCAGAACCCAGGCCATCACCGACACCACACCGCCAAAGACAAATGTGCCAATTGCGGTCTCAAAACTGAACAGCCCATCAACCAAGGGCGCCGCAGTCGAGGCCTGCACCGGCAGCCAGTGGTACGCCTGTTGGCCCATCCACCAGCTCAGCGCGATCAAGACCACCACCAGGGCGGCCAGGCCGAACATCGACAGCGCTGTGAAACGCGGTTTCTGTGGCGATGCACTGGTCATGGCAGAGCCTCCTTGAGATTGGCACCAGAAGCGAGCAGTTGATCGGCAGTCACATGCACGCCGAACTCACCAGCCAGCTCAGCACCGAGGGTGCCGTGAAGCCCGATGACCAGAAACAGCACCAGACCCACAAGCAGATAAAGCCATTGCACCTGTCGCCCCATGTCGCGGCGCCAACGAAAACGCTGGTAACCACGCCACACGGTCATGGCGATGATCACCAGAAGGATGGCGACGCCACCGACACCATGCCAAAGCATCGTCTGCATGCTCTGCAGGCCGATGGTGCTGGTCACGCCGGTGATCGGCTGGGCCAGCAGCATTTCGTAGAAGCCGGCGGCCACGGTGAAAAACGTGGCCACGGCACAGGCGAGCAGGTTGTACCAGCCCACATCGTGAAAGCCGGCCCGGGTGATCGGCAGGGCCAGAAAGCGGAACACCCGCTTTTCAATCGGATAGAGCGCACCGGCGATGTCGAAGGCGATCGCGATCACAAACAGACCGATCGTCAGGTGCACCAGATTCGGGTGAATCGGCAGGCTGTAAGGCAGACCATTGGGCCCTAGCCCTGACGCCAACTGTTCAATCGCCGGCGGCTCAGCCACATACGGCTGCTGGCCAGCCGTCAGAAAGACAGAGTTCACTGCAAGCACTCCCATCGCTCAGACCAGTCCGGCGCGGGCGGCCTCAACCACCGGCACCGTGTGCAGGCCATAAACCCAGATCAACTGGTTGCCGAGGGTCACCTGCACCACGATCAGCGCCGACAGCAGCGCACCAGCGCCCAGAAATCCGAGCGGAAGTTGATGCGGATCGCGGCTACGGATCACGTAGCGCCAACCCGACAGCAAGGAGAGCACCCCGGCCAGGGACCAGCCGATCGTGCTGTGCAGGTTGAGGATCTCGCTGGAGGCCCCGTAGGGATTAGCCAGCCCAGCCTCGACCTGGCCGAAGATGATCGCCACGAAGATGGCGGCTGTGGCGAACAGCAGGTTCCAGAAGCTCACCTCGAACAGCTGAACCTTGCGGAACACCACACCGATCAGATCGAACACGAAGCTGATCAGCCCCATGGCGATCACAAAGTGAACGACGATCGGATGAATCGTGTCCATCCACGGCAGGTTGTGGTCGTTGAGCGGCGGCAGCAGCTCGAGCATGGATCCAGGAATCTGGCTAGCCCCTCAATCCTGCGAACCATCCCCAATCGATGCAGCACTCTGTGATGGTTCGCCACAGAACCGTTGTGCGTGCCCTGACAGAGGCGCCTGTGCCACCCCGTTTAGGGTGGGCCTTCACTGCAATCTTCTGCACCCGTGTCGGTTCCGGCTTCCCCCACCATGCGCTGGATCACAGCGATCTTGTTGTTTGCGGCAGCAGGCCTGTCGATCGTGGTTCCGTTCGTGTCGGCGACGCTGCTGACGATCGCGATCGGCGCCGTCGCGGTCATCGCCGGCGTCAGCCAGGTGCTGCGACTCACGGGCGAGGGCGATCTCAAGGGCAAGATCTTTCGCCTGCTGTCGGGTCTGCTCTATTTCGGCGGTGGCATCTGGGTGCTGGCCTTCCCGGTCGAGAGTGAAGTGAGCCTGACCCTGTTCGTCGGTTTCCTGCTCGCCTTCGAGGGCGTCATGGAATTGGCGGCTGCCGCCACCGGCGCTGGCCCGGCCCGTGGCCTGGTGCTGATCGATGGGATCGTGACCGCGATCCTGGGTGGCATGCTGATCGCCGAATGGCCCACCGACAGCGTCTGGGCCATCGGCATGCTGTTTGGCATCGGCCTGGCGTTTTCGGCCGTCAACCTGATCACAGCGCCGGCATCAGGGCAGAGCTGAGCGAGGCGCCCCAATCTGTCACTGCCAGATTCCCTCAAGGGATTTGTCGATACCGAGGTCTCTGCTTGGGCCCATGGCTCAAGCAGAGGATCCATCCACGATCTGAGCTGATAACGGAAGCCGAAGGCGACTGTTTCAACCAGCGTCGTGCACGATTGAAGTCGTGATGCGCAGGCAACAGGCCCATCGAGATGGCGAACACGCCATTCAAACTATGTTGGATAGTGTCGGGTCAAGGGAGCGCGCCGAAGCCACCGCCACCGGGGGTTTCAATCGAGAGCAGACTCCCGGCTGGCAGATCCAACGCACAGCACCCAGGTAACTCGCTGATCTCGCCCCCTGGCAACTCCACCCGATTGCGCCCGCAGGCCCCCGGCTCACCGCCGGCCAGGCCAGGCGGGGGCACCTGGCGGCAACCGCTGAGCAGCGACACGGTCATCGGCTCGAGCAGTCGCAATGCGCGCATCACACCGTCACCCCCGGGGCAGCGTCCAGCGCCACCTGAGCCGTGGCGGATGGCAAAGCGCTCCAGTCGCACGGGGAAGCGCTCCTCGAGCACTTCCGCATCGGTGAGCCTCGAATTGGTCATGTGGCACTGCACCGCCGATGTCCTGCCGTAGGCCACACCCGCAGGCGTGATGCCGGCGCCACTGCCGCCGCAGATCGTTTCGTAGTACTGGCAGGCAGCAGAGCCGAAACTGAGGTTGTTCATGGTGCCTTGGGCGCCGGCCTGCACCCCCAGGGCCAACAACAGGGCATTGGCCAGGGCCTGAGAGGTCTCGACATTGCCGGCCACTACCGCGGCCGGGGGGCTGGGGTTGAGCAGACAGCCTTCGGGCACCACCAGCTCAAGCGGCTCGAAACAGCCCGCATTGAGCGGGATCGCTTCACCCACCAGGCAGCGAAACACATACAGCACCACGGCTTTGCTGATCGCAAGGGGCGCATTGAAATTGCCGAGATGCTGGGGCGAGGTGCCGCTGCAGTCGATGCGGGCGCGGCGCCGCTGCTGATCGATCGTGACCGCCACCGCAATGCGGCTGCCATCATCGAGGGTGATCACGGCGTCTCCACCCCGGAGACGGTCCAGGGAGGCGCGCACGGCCTCGGCGGCATGGGCCTGCACATGAGCCATGTAGGACTGCACTTGGGGCAAGCCATGGCGCTGCACCAGCTGCGACAGCTGATCGGCGCCGAGACGGTTGGCCGCCGACTGGGCCTGCAGATCGGCGAGCAATTGATCGACATTGCGCACCGGATAGCGACCTTCGTTGAGGCGTCTACGCCAGAACGGCTCATCAAGCTGATCGCGATGCAGAAACAGCACATTGCGCAGCAACAACCCCTCCTGCTCGATGTCAGTGCTGAACGCCGGCATCGACCCTGGGGTGATGCCACCCACATCGGCGTGGTGGCCGCGGCAGGCCACAAAGGCGATCGGCAGCTGCGCTGTTGAAGAGTCCTGAGTCGTCTCCTGTGGGGCAAACACCGGCGTGATCGCGGTGATGTCGGGTAGGTGGGTGCCGCCCCCGTAGGGATCGTTGCTGAGCACCACATCGCCAGGGGCCAGCGGCGGTCGCTTACCGCGGGCGATGGCCGCCAGCAGGGCTCCCACGCTCTCGCCCATCGATCCCAGATGCACCGGAATGTGGGGTGCATTGGCCACCAAGCGGCCCTGCTGATCAAAGAGGGCGCAGGAAAAATCCAACCGTTCGCGGATGTTCACCGACCGGGCGCTCTGCTGCAGCCGCACCCCCATCTGCTCGGCGATCGCAGCAAAGCGATGGTTGTAGAGCTCCAGGGTGGTGGGATCGACCTGCAGCGAGCCATCTCTCTCTGCCTCTGCTGTGGCAGCCTGTCGCACTGTGCTGTTCATGCCGTCTCGCGCCATCACGTTGAACTCCAGCAACAACTCACCCGCCGGCAGCACGCGAGCCTGCCAGTGGGGTTCGAGCACCAAGGCCGAGGTGGCATCGAGCACCAGGGACGGCCCCTGCAGCAGCTGGCCGGGTGTGAGTGCGCTGCGCTGATGCAGCGGCACCGACTGCCAGGTCCCCGGCTGCTGCAGCCACAGAGACGAATACTCGGGGAGCAGCGGCATCTGTGGCTCCAACGTCTCAGCCCCGGGCGACGTTGCCGCCGGCGGAGCCGCAACCGGAGTGGCGATCAACTCAACCAGCAACCGTTCCACCACCAGCGGCTCCTGCCCCAGCAGCGGTGCATAGCCGTACAGCTGCTGATGGCGACTGGCAAACGCCTTCTGCAACTGGCTGATCAAGGTGATGGCATCAGCGGCCCCAGCCCCACGCTGCCAGCTCACCTCCAGGCCGCGGTCGCTGCCGGCGCTGCGCAGCTCCAGCCGCACTTGGGCCAGCAGCTCACTTCCCCGCAGATCACCACTGCGCTCCAGGGCTGCCCTCGCCTGGCACTGGAGGTCAGCTTGCAGGCGTTCGAGCTCGGGCAGCAGTGCAGCGGTGAGGGGCTGGCGCGGCGCCCGCTCGAGCAGCACCCGCTGCTGCGCCATGCCGATGCCATAGGCCGACAGCACCCCGGCCAGGGGATGGAGCAGCACCCGGCTGATGCCCAACTGCTCGGCCAGGCGGCAGGCGTGCTGCCCGCCGGCCCCGCCAAAGCACACCAGCAGCGCACCGCGGATGTCGTGGCCGCGCTGGATCGACACCCGCCGGATGGCGGCAGCCATGCGCTCGATGGCGATGCGCAGGGCGCCGCTGGCCACCCCCTCAGGGCTGATACCTGGGGCGACGGGGTCCATCTGCGCGGCCAGCTCAGCAAACACCCGCTGCGCCGCCGTCAGGTCGGCGGGCTGATCGCCGCTGGGGCCAAACACCGGCGGCAGGGCCAACGGCGGCAGCCGCCCCAGCAGCAGGTTGGCATCGGTGAGGGTGGCCGGCCCGCCGCAGCCGTAGGCCGCCGGGCCGGGCTGCGCCCCGGCTGATTCGGGCCCCACCAGCAGACGCTGACCGTCAAAGCGCAGCAGCGACCCCCCACCGGCAGCA
>VGQR01000046.1 GCA_016882345.1 Cyanobacteria bacterium K_DeepCast_35m_m2_023 | reverse complement strand
AGTCTGCAATTATCCTGCCAATCAAATGAAATAGGGTGCATCTGTGCATCATTCACCGCTTTTCGAGCGGCATTTTTAATGTCCTCTGATTGCCGGCAAATTCCGATTATTCGAGGTGCCCATCAGCTCGGTTTCTTTCCGTAGCTGCTGGGTTTCTGTCTTCAGCTGCTCGGTTGCTATCCGTAGATGTTCTTCGTTCTGAAGCTGCTTCATTCTCTGCTCGTGCGCGATCGTCCTGTTCTCGTATTCGATCGCTCTCAGCTCGTAGTCGACGACGGGTCGCCAGTTGAGCAACTCCTTCGGAGAAGACTCTGTATCAGCCAAGCAACGCCGGTACCAGGGCAGCGATGAGTAGACCTCCGCTTTGCTGATCAATCGAGACGGTTCCGAGGCCGGGGATGTTGACAGGGCTGTAAGACGTCAACAGCGTGATCAGCGCCAGCAGGATGCCAATAGCAACAGTGAGCCAGCCCTGCAGGTCGAATGGCGGCTCGATGACATGAGGGAATAGTACAAGTGTACATCAATTTGAATGCGGCGCTCGGGTTGGCACCTGCTGCGGTCTCTGCGCAGGCCCAGTGCTCTTCCAGACTGCATGCGTTGTGATCCACTGCCACCGAGGCTCCATGGCACCGGCTGCTGACCGTTCACTCGCCGCAGCCATTGCTCTGCATCAACAGGGGCAGCTCGAGCAGGCACGCCAGGGCTATGGGGCGATCCTGGCGGCCGAGCCCTGCAACGCCGCCGCCCACCACTACCTGGGCCTGCTGGCGCACCAGTGCGGCAACCCGGCAGCAGCGCTGCAGCACCTGCAAACGGCCGTCGCGTTGGCTGATGCCGAGCCGTTCTACTGGGTCAACCTCGGCAATCTCTACAAGGATCTGCAGCGGGGTCAGGACGCCGAGGCCGCCTACCGGCGCGCCCTGTAGCTCAACCCGGGCGATGCCTTGGCTCTCTACAACCTGGGGCACCTGTACCAGCTGATGGGCCGCTGGAGCGACGCCACCGCAGCCTTTGGCCAGGCGGTCAGCGAACAGCCCGAGTTTGTGCAGGCCTGGCAGAAGCTGGCCGCCATGGAGCTGCGCGCCAACCGACGCGACCAGGCCCTCGCGGCGGCCGAGCAGGCGGTGGCCCTGGCGCCCGATGAGGCCAATGGCTGGTTTCATCTGGCCGATGCGCTGGGGCGTTTTGAGCGCTGGGCCGAGTCGCAGCAGGCGCTGGAGCGCTGTCTGCAACTGAGGCCCCAGTTCCCCGAGGCGCTCAACAACCTGGGGCTGGTGCGCAAAAGCCAGAACGACCTGGCCGGGGCCATCGCCGCCTTTGAAGCCGCCCTGCAACAGGCCCCGCCGAGCGATCCCGGCAACGCCACGATCGCGGCCGAGACCTGCGCCAACCTGGCCCAGCTGGAGCTCGATGCCCACCACCACCAGGCCGCAACCCACTGGTGCGAGCGCGCCGTGGCGTTCGACATCAACAACGCCAAGGTGCAGTTCACCCAGGGCAACGTGCTGAATGCCCTGGGCAACTACGAGGCGGCTGCATCGGCCCTGCGCCGCGCCCTTGAGCTGCAGCCGTATTTTCCCGAGGCACTCAACAACCTGGGCAACATCCTGCTCAACCTGCAGCGCCATGGCGAAAGCATCGCCACCTTTGAGCGCGCCATTGCCCAGCGCCCCGCCTATGCCGAAGCCCTGGCCAACCTGGCCAACGCCCAGCGCGAGGCCCGCTTTCCGGATCTGGCCGAAGCGGCCTTGCTCGAGGCGATCCGGCTGAAGCCCGACTTTGCCGCCGCCCACTCGAACCTGGGCAATGCCTACTTCGATCAAGGCAAGGTGGTGTTGGCCCTGGCCAGCTACCGCCGCGGCATCGAGCTGGGACAGGACGATCGCGACTTTGTGCCCAACTATCTGTTTGCGCTCAACTACAGCCCCAGCGCCAGCGATGCCACCATCGACGCCGAAACGCGGCGCCTGGCGGCCGAACACTTCGGCGCGCTGCTGCAGCAGCCGACTAGGGATGGCTCGGGCCATGCCCGTGATCCAGCGAGGCGGCTGCGCCTGGGCTATGTCTCGCCCGATTTCTGGATGCATCCGGTGGCGCGCTTCATGCTGCCGCTGTTGGAGCACCACAACCGCGAGCGCTTTGAGGTGTTCGCCTACTCGTCGCGCCATCTCAAGGACGGCTTCACGGCCGAAATCGCCCAGCGCGTCGAGCACTGGCGCGAGCTGCATGCCCTCGATGACGACGCCCTGGCGGCCCTGATTGGCGACGACGGCATCGACGTTCTTGTCGACTTGACGATGTACGCGCGCGATTGCCGGCCGGGGCTGTTTGCCCGCAAACCGGCGCCGCTGCAGATCAGCTACCTCGCTTATGTGGGCACCACAGGGCTGGCGGCGATGGACTACCGCATCACCGACGTGGTGCTGGATCCGCCCGAGGCGCCACCGTTGCCGTTTGTGGAGCAGCCGCTGCGGCTGCTGCGCTGCTGGTGGAGCTTTGTGCCGCCGGCGCACCACCATTCCGATGGTGACGCCACCGCCCTGCCTGCGCAATGGGGTGATCACCTTTGGCAGCCTCAACAACTTCGTCAAGGTCAACGAAGGGGTACGGGCCCTGTGGGCCCAGCTGGTGGCCAGCGTGCCCGGGGCGAGGCTGTTGCTGCACATCAAAGAAACGCGAGCCCGCCAGGGGCTGCTCGATTTTCTGGCCGAGCGCGGCTTGCCCAGCGAGCGGGTGATGCTGGTGGGCTATCAGGACGGTCCCGATTACATGGCCACCTACGGCCAGATCGACATCGCCCTCGACACGACACCCTTTGCCGGCGGTACCACCAGCTTCGATGCCCTGTGGATGGGGGTGCCGCTGGTGACCCTGGCCGGTGCGCGCAGCTCCAGCCGTGGCGGGGCCAGCATTCTCACCAGCCTGGGCCGACCCGAGTGGATCGCCCGCAGCCCCGACGAATTCATCGCCATTGCTCACTGCCTGGCGGCCGACCCGCAGCAGCTGGCCGCCATCCGCAGCGGCCTGCGCACCGAGCTGCAGACCTCACCGCTGATGGACGGGGCCGGCTTCACCCGCGAGTTTGAACTCTGCTGCTTCAGGCCTGGGACGCGATCAGGATGCCCGCGCCACCAGCCTGAACCTGACCCTTCAGTCCTGCTCGGGGTCCCAGGTGCTGGCCACGTGCAGCTCCTCGAGCTGCTTGGTCGCCACCCCGCCGGGCGCGCCGGTCATCAGGCAGCGGGCCTGCTGGGTCTTGGGGAAGGCGATCGTGTCGCGGATCGACTCCTCGCCGGCCAGCAGCATCACCATGCGGTCGAGGCCAAAGGCGATGCCGCCGTGGGGCGGGGCACCCAGGTCGAGGGCGTCCATCAGGAAGCCGAACTGCTGGTTGGCTTCCTCCAGCGGCAGCCCCACGGTCTGCAGCACCTGGCGCTGCAGGTCGCTGTTGTGGATGCGCAGCGAGCCACCGCCCAGCTCCAGGCCGTTGAGCACCAGGTCGTAGGACTGGGCCCGGGCGCCCTGCAGGGTCTCGGCCCAGGCGGCCGGGTCTGCCCCAAGGTCTTCGATGTTGGGGGCGCAGAACGGGTGGTGCAGCGCCTCGTAGCGGTGTTCGTCTTGGTTGAACTCGAACATCGGGAAATCGACCACCCAGAGGAAGTTCCACTGGTCGTTCTCCCGGTCGGGTTTCACCAGACCCAGCTCGCGGGCCAGAAACTGGCGCACCCGGTCCAGGGCCTTGTTGACCGTGGCGGTGTCGCCGGCGCCAAACAGCAGCAGGGTGCCGGGCTTGGCACCTGTGCGCGCCAGCAGCTCGGCCTTGGTCTCCTCGCTCAGGTTGTCCTTGATGGCGCCGATGGTGTCGATCTCACCGCCCTCGCGCACGCGGATGAAGGCCAGACCGCCGGCGCCGGCCGCCTGGGCCTCGCTGAACACATCGCCGCCGGGCTTGATGCGCACGTTGCTCAGGGCCTCGTTGCCGCCGGGCACGGGCAGCACCTTGACGCTGCCGCCGGCCGCCACGGCGCCACTGAACACCTTGAAACCCATGCCGGCCACCAGATCGCTCACGTTCACCAGCTCCATGCCGTAGCGGGTGTCGGGGCGGTCGGTGCCGTAGCGCTCCATGGCCTCGTGCCAGCTCAGGCGCGGGAACGGCCGCGGCAGCTCGACGCCCTTGACCTGCTTCCAGATCTGGGCGATCAGGCCCTCGTTGAGCGCCAGAATCTGCTCCTGATCCAAAAAGCTCATCTCCATGTCGAGCTGGGTGAACTCGGGCTGGCGGTCGGCCCGCAGGTCCTCATCTCTGAAGCAGCGGGCGATCTGGTAGTAGCGCTCCAGGCCGCCCACCATCAGCAGCTGCTTGAACAGCTGGGGCGATTGGGGCAGGGCAAACCACTCGCCGCCGCACACCCGCGACGGCACCAGGTAGTCGCGGGCGCCCTCAGGGGTCGAGCGGGTCAGCACCGGGGTCTCCACCTCGATGAAACCCTCAGCCTCCAGGTAGCCGCGGATCGCCTGCACGGTGCGGTGGCGCAGGCGCAGGTTCTGCCCCATGCGCTCGCGGCGCAGGTCGAGGTAGCGGTAGCGCAGGCGCAGCTCTTCCCGGGTGTTTTCCTCGTCGTGGACCGACACCGGGAACGGCAGGTTGCCGCGCACCGCATTGAGCACGGTGATGCCGCTGGCCAGCACCTCGATGGCGCCGGTGGCCAGCTTCTCGTTGAGCGAGGCGGCTGGCCGCGGCCTCACCACTCCGCTCACCTGCAGCACGGTCTCATTGCGCAGGTGCTCGGCGGTGGCCACCACCTGGGCCATGGCGTCGGCTGTGATGCCCGCCGCGCTGGCCAGTTCGGGATCGACGGTGATCTGCACAACCCCACTGCGGTCGCGCAGGTCGATGAAGATCACGCCGCCGTGGTCACGGCGCCGGTCGACCCAGCCGCACAGCTGCACGCTGGCGCCGCTGGCGTCCTGGCGCAGGTCGCCGCATCCGTGGCTGCGCATGCTGGAGGTCCGGTGTCGAATCGGCGATTTTCCCACGCCGTGCGCGTCCTGCTCAGGCCGGGCGGCTGCGGCGCATCCGCACGGCCACGCGGCCATCGAAGCCCGGGATCGGCGCCGCCACCTTGGTCAGGGTCGACTCGACGCCCCTGACCGGCGCAAGGGCCAGCACCGCCTCACAGATCAGGGTGTTGAGCCGCTCGATCGTGCAGCACCGGGCTGTCTCGAGCAGGGTTTTGACCTGGCTCACCACCGTCGCGTAATCGAGGCCCAGGCTCAGGTCGTCGCTGCTGCCGCAGCGGCTCAGGTCCAGGTCAATGCACAGGTCCACTTCAAACCATTGGCCCAGACTCTGTTCTTCAGGCAGCACGCCGGTGTAGCCGTAGCCGCGGATGCCGCTGATCCGCAGGCTGTCGCGCTGTTCGATCCCGTCGTCCATGGCGGTCAACCCCGGCGATAAAAGGGGCGCCGCACCACGACGGCCGCTTCGGCCTTGCCGCGGATCAACACCGCCAGTTCGCTGCCCAGCTTGGCGCGCTCCGCCGGCACATAGGCCAGGGCGATGCCTTTGTGCAGGGTGGGGGACCAGCCGCCGCTGCTGACCGTGCCGATGGCCTCGGCGTCATCGCCGGCATGGCTCAGGAGCGGATAGCCGTGGCGAGGAATCGCTCGGCCCTGCAGCTCCAGGCCCACCAGACGTCGCTGAACGCCGGCTGCCGTCTGCTGTTCGAGGGCTTCTCGGCCCACAAAGGGCTTGGGCATTTCCAGATGCACCAGCCAACCCAATCCCGCCTCCAGCGGCGTGGTGTCGGCGTCGATGTCGTTGCCGTACAGGTGCATGGCCGCCTCGAGCCGCAGGGTGTCGCGGGCCCCCAGGCCGCAGGGACTGACGCCACCGTCCAGCAGCGTCTGCCACAGCCGGATGCCGCCATCGCGGTCCAGCAGCAGTTCAAAGCCGTCTTCGCCGGTGTAGCCGGTGCGGCCCACAAAGGCCGTGCCGATGCCAGGCAGGTTCAGGTCGCGATGGCCAAAGCGGGGTAGCCCCGCCAGGCTGGCAGCACCGGCCAGGGCCTCCAGCCGGGCCGCCGCTTCGGGGCCCTGCAGGGCCAGCAGCACGCCATCCGCCTTGCGGTCGTCGACCGTGATGCCTTGCGGTTCCAGGTGCTGCCGCAGCCAGGCGGTGTCGGCCGCGGCGCAGGCGGCGTTGATCACCACGATCAGCTCGTGGGCGTTGGCGTTGCTGATCCAACCCCGGTCGTAGACGATCAGGTCGTCGCGGATGCCGCCGCTGGCGTTGAGCAGCACGGTGTAGCAGGCTTCGCCCGGCCCGATCCTGAACAGATCGCTGGGCACCAGGCCCTGCAGGGCGTCCTTGGCTCCGGGGCCACGCAGCCGCAGCACGCCCATGTGCGAGATGTCAAAGACACCGCAGCGCTGGCGCACGGCCTGGTGCTCGGCGACGAGACCCTCAAATTGAACGGCCAGGTGCCAGCCCGCAAACGGCACCATGCGTCCGCTCGCGGCCAGGGTGGACGCATGCAGGGGGGTGTGCTGCAGGTCTGCAGCCTCGGGATGGGCGGCGGCCACTGCAACGCAACGGGCAGACGTCTGCGGATCCTATGGAGCGAAGCCGATGCAGCGGCTGGGCTGCCAAACCGGCCTTGGCTGCCTACGTTTGGAGGCCGTCCTGCCGCGCCCATGGGCCAGCGCCCCTGCTGTCGCAGCTGCCGACACTGTTCACCCCCGAGTGGCAGCGACTTTGGTTGGTGCCAACTGCGCCAGCTGCCCATTCACCCTGAGCTCGCAGCCGATCTCTGGTGCTATCACTGGACGGCGCGGCCGCCGCGGTTGCCGGTGGTCAGCCCGGGGGGACCGGCCAATCGTCAATTGCAGATCGAATCGTTGCTGGCCGACACACAACCCTGAAGCAAAGCTGTCATTTGTCTGAATTTGTGGACGGATTCTTGTAAGCACTGCCCCGGGCTGGCCGGTGGGAGTAGAACGGAACCTCAAGGTCGGCGCGGAGATTCAGCGAATTGGTCATCACCCCCACACTCGCCACCCCCATTGAACTGCTGGCGGCCCAGGTGGACTGTGACGTGATCACCCTGCCCACCGGCGCCCACGTGTTCAGCGCTGGCCAGAGCGCCGACAGCATTTATAGTGTCAAGCGTGGCATCGTCGAACTGGTGGGAGAACAGGGCGAAAAGCTCTGTTACCGCCCTGGTGAGCTGTTCACTTACGAGGCGATCGTCTGGCGCCAAGGCAGCTACAGCGGTGATGCCATCGCCCGCACCCCGGTCGAGATCGTGGCGCTCGACCGCCTGCGCTTCCTCAACCTGCTGCACAACCACCCCACCCTGGCGATCCTGCTGATCGGCCAGCAGCACGAGCGCCTGCGCGAACAGCGCACCAGCGGCACCTGCTGCTACTGAACCCCGCTGGGACGCCGCGGTTCAGTCGTCTCCCAACAGCAGCAGCAGGCTGCGGGTCACCTTGGCGGCCAGAACGCTGCTGACGCCCGTTGGGTCGAGCTGGGGCGCCAGTTCGACCACATCGGCACCCACCAGCCGGTGATGGCGCAGCTCAGCCATCAGCTCGGCGAAGTGACTCCACACAAAGCCGCCCGGTTCAGGCGTGCCGGTGCCGGGCAGGACCGCCGGGTCGAACCAATCGAGATCCACGGTCAGATACAGCGGTGTGCCCCTCAGGGGGGCCAGGGCGGCGGCCATCTGCTCAATGGCCACCAGGCGCCCCGTTTGCCGCAGTTCGGCAAATTCGTTTTTGGTGCCGCTGCGGATGGCGATCTGCAGCAGCTGGCCGCTGGGCAGCACCTCGAGGCAGCGGCGCATGGCGCAGGCGTGGCTGTGCTGGGCACCCAGCCATTGGTGACGCAGGTCGGCGTGGGCATCGAGCTGCACCAGCACCAGCTCCGGGTGCTGGGCCGCCACCGCCGCCACCGCTCCGCTTGTGACCGAGTGCTCGCCGCCCAGCATCAGCGGTTTGAGACCCAGCGCCAGCACCTGCTCGGTGGCAGCACGTACCGCCGCCACCACCGGCTCGGGCGCGCCAAACGGGATGTCCACCGCCCCCAGGTCGGCAAAGTCCAGGTCCTCCAGGTCCAGATCGAGCTGGGGGCAGTAGCTCTCCAGGCCGCTGCTCACCTCGCGGATCGCCGCCGGCCCAAAACGGGTGCCGGGGCGAAACGAGGTGGTGCCGTCGTAAGGCACGCCAAACAGGCCGACGCGGCAGCCGGCGGGGTCGCGGCGGCTGCCCATGTAGATGGCGCCGTCGGTGTCAAACAAGGAGTTCTGAGCCATGGCCTCAGCTTCTCAGCCCGCCAGCTCCCGCTCGATTGCCGCTGGAATCGCGTCAAAGGCGCCGCGCTGCCAGCGGGGGCTCCAGATCTGGCAACCCGGCGCCACCGCCGCCGCCCGCGCCGCATCGGGCTGGCGGTAGCGGGGCCCGTCGACGGCGGCAAAGGTCCAGCTCCACCAGCCGCTGGGGTACATCGGCACCCAGCCATACAGCGGGTCAGCGTGGCCAAAGACCTCTCTTAAGAGCTGCACCGTCTCAAGGTGCACCTGGCGGAAGGCCTCGGGCGATTCGCTCTGGGTGGCGAACACGCCGCCGGGCCGCAGGATGCGGCGGCAGTGCTCAAAGAAAGCGCGGTTGAACAGCCCCTCAGCCGGGCCGGCGGGGTCCGAGCCATCGACGAGGACCACGTCGTAGATGGCGTCGGCGGCATCGGCGGCCCAGGCGATGCCATCGCCCACGGTCAGGTGGAAGCGCGGGTCGCTCCAGCAGCCCCCGCCGATGCTGGGCAGGTGCTGCTGGCTCCACTCCACCACCAGCCCATCGATCTCGACCATGTCGAGGTGCTGCACGCCGGCGTGGCGCAGGCACTCGCGGGCGGTGCCGCCGTCACCGCCGCCGATCACCAGCACCCGCTCGGTGCGCGCGGCGCTGCACAGGGCCGGATGCACGATCGCCTCGTGGTAGTGCCGCTCCTGCCGCTCGGCCGTCATCCAGCAGCCATCCAGCAGCAAGCCCTTGCCGTAGCGCTCGCTGTCGATGATCGTCACCCGCTGAAACGGCGAGTCCTGCTCGGCGATCACCCGGCCGGCCAGGCCATAGCGCACGCCATCAAAGATCTCGTCGATCCAGCCAGGGGTGGGGGCTGGTGCAGAGCTCATCTCAGCCATCGATGCGGGTCGGCCAACACCTCAGTTTCGAGCACGCTGGGTGTTGCAGCCATCACAACGCAGGACGTGGTTCGACGTGCGACACGGGCTGAGTCGATGGAGGCTCTCCCTGCAAACTGGCGATGCCGCGTTGGAGCGATCCATGGCCCCCGAGCGTGCCGGTGGGGATCTGCGGGTGAGCCCCGCGGTGGTGATTTCGGCGTCGGAGCTGCAGTGGCGCTTTTCGCGCTCCAGTGGTGCCGGAGGCCAGCACGTCAACAGGACCGATTCACGGGTGGAGCTGGTGTTTGATCTGGCGGCCAGTCTGGCGCTGCCGCCGCTGCTCAAAGCCCGGGCCCTGCGCCGCCTCGAGCCGCAGTTGGTCGGCGGCACCGTGGTGATCGCTGTTCAGGAGCAGCGCTCCCAATGGCAGAACCGCGCCACAGCCCTGCGGCGTCTGCAGATGCTGCTGATTGAGGCGATCCAGCCGCCGCCGCCGCCCCGCCGGCCCACCAAGCCCACCCGCGGGTCACAGCAACGGCGGTTGGCCGGCAAACGCCTGCGCAGCGCAATCAAGGGGCAACGCCGCGGCGTGCAGCTGGATGATTAAACCGTTGGCACGCTCTGGTTATGGTTTCACTACCAGCGTGTTGTTGAGGTAGAGCGTGGGATATACCCCAACGTTGTAGTTGTTGAGGCTGGGATCGGTACCGCTGACGACCAATCCGTTGCTGCCGCTGCCGTTGACAGAGAAGGAGGACGGGGGCAGACACGCTCCCATGGTGAGGCTGATCGCCAGTAACCCATCGCTGTTGGGACCGGCCGTGTTGCCCGAGAGGTTGACGCGCGCCGTTCCCGGTTGGCCTTGATTCGGTGTGTTGGCGAATTCAAGGTCGATCGCTTTTCTGTTCACGTTGTTGACAGCGTTGTCAACGATGTTGATGCTGCCCTGAACGGTGCCACGAACATCAAAGGTGATGCCGTTGTCGCCGGTGTTGCCGAGTGTGCTGACGGTGTTGTTCGAAACGGTTGCGTTGAGAATGCTGTTGTTGCCCAGGTTGAAATCGATGCCATCACCGTCCTGGACGATCACGCCTCCTGCGATGGTTGGCAGGCTGATCGTGTTGCCTGTGACCGTGATCGTCATGGTGGCGGCCGACTCACAGTTGCCCGAGAAATTGGGGTCGGCGTAGCGATCCTGGGCCCGCGGATAGCTGAAGCTGCCTCGGCACAGGCCCACTTCGATTGGGTCGATGTTGTTGGCCTTGTTGCTGACC
>VGQR01000045.1 GCA_016882345.1 Cyanobacteria bacterium K_DeepCast_35m_m2_023 | reverse complement strand
CATCTACTGCTCGCAGCGATGCCGCAACAGGCGGGAATGATCAAGCCCCTTGTTCAGTGCTTGTGGCAAATCTTGGGAAACTTCACCTCGTCGACTGACCCGCGATCCACGTTCAACCAGGGGCCGTCGTTGAAAGGGGTGTTGCTCATTTTTGGTGCTCGGCTTGGTGTTGAGCGATTGCCACAATGCAGGTCGTCATTGCCAGATTGTGCCTTACCTCGATGGCAGACGTTCAGCTGATGGCGTCACTGTTGTAAGGGTGCTCGGCGGTGAGGATCACCTCGCAAAGCACCTGCGCCAGAAGAATCCGCTGCATCTGCTGGTCTAGGTGGTCTCTCAGTTGATCGACCGCAGCGCTGCTCAAAGCGATCGCTGGATCCACATTGGCCACCACGGTGTAGGTGCGTCCCTACTTGACCATGGCCAGCTCCACCAGCGTGCACCCTTGGCGCTTCAGGTCAGCGGCTACGGCGTCGTGGCATCGCTGTTGCAGAGCCGCCTCTACGCTGACAGCACCAGCACGATCCACGATCAGCGGATCGGCGATTGGCGCAAGAAAAGCCAACGGTGTGCCCAACAGCAGCGGTGAGCCCACCAGGGCAATTCCGGTGCCGGCCGAAATCCCGGCATCAAACAACGTGCCGGTACTGCCATCACATCGCTAGGTTGAGCAGGACCATGGCGCAGAAAGCCCGGAGATCCACCACCGCTGTGGTGCCGCCGTTGATCACGTCGATCGACTTGCCCGCAGCAGTGATGCCGGCAAACACCATCATTCCCAGAATCACCAGCGACTGGAACAACAGGTAAAGCGGTTCTTGCCCTCACGCGCCAAAGGGTTAGGCGCGACTGCGCGGAGCCAGCGCACTGTTGCTGATCTGCAGGGCGACGAGCACTGAAGCCGCCATGACCCCGGTGTAGAGCCCTTCGAGCAGCAGCGCATCGGAGCGGGAGTGAAGGTTCATCCCGACTCCGCTGAAGGTCTGATCAGATTGCCGAACGCTCCCAGCAAAAGGCCCCTCCTTTGATGCCGTGATCAGGCACTCGGGCGGGGCGATGGGGTCACTGGGGCAAGGCTGGGGGTTGGGTGGTTCAGACCGCTTTGCTGACGGACTCAGTCACGGTGTCACTGAGCAGAGGCGAAAAGCGCTCCTTTTCGGGGATCGCGGTGTATTCGGCGACGATGGCGCGGAATTCATCGCCATCAAGACTCTCCTTTTCGATCAGCACATCGACAACGCGGTCCATGCAGGCGCGTTGGGATGTGACGAGTTTGACTGTGTCGGCATAGCAGCTTTCGACGATGGCGCGCACCGCTTCATCGACTTTGGTGGCCATGGCGTCAGAGCCATCGCTGCGAGTCATCAGATCCCGGCCCAGGAATACCTCCTGACTGCCGGCATCGAGCGAAAACTGACCGATGCTGCTCATGCCGAAGCGGGTCACCATCTGGCGGGCAATTGAAGCCACCTGCTGGATGTCGCCACCGGCACCGGTGGTGACCTCCTGGTGGCCAAAGACCACTTCTTCGGCGGCGCGGCCACCGAGGGCTCCCATGATGCGGGCGCGCAGCTGGGCGCGGCTGACCAGCATTTGCTCCTCATCGGGCGAGAACCAGGTGAGGCCCTGGGCCTGCCCGCGGGGAATCAGGGTGACCTTCTGAACGGGGTCGTGGGCCTTGACCAGGGTGCCCACCAGGGCATGGCCCACTTCGTGGTAGGCGATCAGACGCTTGCTTCGACCATCGGTGAGCGGTTTGCCCTCCATCCCGGCAATCACCCGATCGACCGCATCGTCGATTTCGGCCAGGGAGGTGGCGTCCTTGCGGCGCCGGGCGGTCAGGATGGCCGCCTCGTTGAGCAGGTTGGCCAGGTCGGCCCCAGAGAAGCCGGGGGTGCGGCGGGCAATGGTCTCGAGGCTCACGTCAGCAGCCAGGGTCTTGTTGCGGCTGTGCACCTGGAGGATCGAGAGGCGGCCTTTGATGTCGGGCACGTCGACCATCACCTGACGGTCGAAGCGGCCAGGGCGCATCAAGGCCGAATCGAGCACGTCGGCGCGGTTGGTTGCGGCGATGAGGATGATGCCGCTGTTGCCCTCGAAGCCGTCCATTTCGGTGAGCAGCTGGTTAAGGGTCTGCTCGCGCTCGTCGTTGCCGCCACCGATGCCGGCACCACGCTGGCGGCCGACGGCGTCAATTTCGTCGATGAAGATCAGGCAGGGGCTGTTTTCTTTGGCGCGCTTGAACAGGTCGCGCACGCGGCTGGCGCCAACCCCGACAAACATCTCAACAAATTCTGAGCCCGACAGTGAAAAGAAGGGCACGCCGGCTTCGCCGGCAATCGCCTTGGCCAGGAGGGTCTTGCCGGTGCCCGGAGGACCAACCAGCAACACACCTTTGGGGATTTTGGCGCCGATCGAGGTGAAGCGCTCGGGCGTCTTGAGGAAGGTCACCACCTCTTCAAGATCCTGTTTGGCTTCATCGACACCGGCCACATCAACGAACTTGACCCCTGTCTCGGCTTCCATCAGGAAGCGGGCCTTGGTCTTGCCGAACTGCATGGCCTGACCGGGGCCGCCGGGCATGCCATTGCCGCGACGGGCCAGGAAGATCAGCGAGCCGATCAGCAGCAGGGGGAACAGCAGATTGCCGAGGATGCCCACCACCGGCGGGGTCTGCTTGGGCGGATGAATGTCAAAGCTGATGCCTTGGTCCTTGAGCTTGTTGACCAGTTCGGGAGCCACACCCGGCAGATCGACGCGCAGGCGCTGCACGCGGTTGTCGAGGTCGGGATCGACGGCTTCGATCACGGCGGTGCGGCCACCATCAAAAATATCGACGGCGGTCACACGCCCGGCATCGACGTAATCGAGAAAGCGTCCGTAGCTCATGCGGGCCACGGCAGCGTTGCGTGGGGCAACGGTCGGACCGTTGGCACGATTGCCAGCGCCAAATCGTGCGGCGCCACCGCTACCGAGGATCTGCCAGGCCAACAGGCCGGCCACAACGAGCGGTAACAGCCACAGGGCAAGAACACGCCAGCGCTGGTTCATCGCAGAAGACCCTGAGCAAGTTTGAACAAGTGTAACGGGCCCTCATCAACGCCAGCTCGCGCCAGCTGCCACGATGGGAGCAGGCAGCCTGACCTAAGCCGCCGATTCGAACGCGGTCGGCGAAGGCCCGGCCGTGATCGTGGTCGGCGGTTCGAGGGCGCTGTCGATGAACAGTTCGTTCACCGGGATCGTCTCGACCAGTTCGGCGCCCCCCAGCCCATGGGTCCAGATTTCGAGCTCGCTGTCTTTCGGGCACTGGAAGCTGAGCAGCTCAAACGGGAACACGACCCGCTCAAGAAAGAACGCCTCAGGACCAAGGCAGCGGGCAATCACCATGCGATCGCTCGAATTGCGGTAACCACACGACACGAAATTCACGCCCTAGGGCCAATTCAGCTCAGCCAGTAAGGCATTGAGGCCGGTCTTGGTTTGGTGACCAAAGCAACGGTTTGCGGCCTTTCAGCATTTCTTTGGTTTTTTTTTGGGCCGATGTTGCGGTAAGCGGGCCGTTCAGAGGCTGCGCAGCGCCACGATCGGATCGAGCCTGGAGGCCCGTCGGGCGGGCACCACCCCAAAAAACAAGCCGATCGAACCCGACAACAGCACGGTGCCCATCACTGTGGCGGCGCCGACGCTGGCCGGCAGGGGCGTCACCAGGGCCACCACGGTCACCGCGCCGATGCCCAGGGCGCTGCCCACGGCCCCCCCCAGGCTGCTGAGCACCAGGGACTCGATCAGAAACTGCAGCAGCACGTCGTTGCTGCGTGCCCCCAGGGCCTTGCGCAGGCCGATCTCACTGGTGCGCTCGCTCACCGACACCAGCATGATGTTCATGATGCCGATGCCGCCCACCAGCAGCGAGATGGCGCCAATGGCCGCCAGCATAAGCGTCAGGCCGCCGGTGATCGTGCTCACGATCGACAGGGCGTCCTTCTGGGAGCGGACGGCAAAGTCGTCCTCGCGCAGGATGCGGTGGCGTTGGCGCAGCAGATTGGTGATCTGAAACGCCGCCGTCCCCATGCTGGCTTCATCGCGGGCTTCCACGCTGATGAAGTTGAGGCTGACCCCATAGGTGGGGTCGCGGCCCGACAGGCGGCTGACCATCGTGCTGAGGGGCACGTAGGCGTTTTCGTCCTGGTTCTGGCCGAACACGGCCCCCTTGGGCTCGAGCACCCCGATGACCACAAAGCTCTGATCGCGGATGCGCAGGCTGCGGCCGACCGGTTCCCGGCCCGGAAACAGCTTGCTGGCCAGATCGGGGCCCACCACAGCAACATTGCGTGCCGAGCGCAGGTCGTCGTTGCTGAAGAACCGGCCGGTGGCCACATCGAACTGACGAATCGGCAAAAAGTCGGGGGTCACCCCCGAGATCGAGGCTGTCGAGCTGATGCCGCCGGCCTGCACCACCTCGCTGAGGGTGATCTGAGGGGCCACCCGTTTGACCGTGGGCACCTGTTCGGCCATGGCGAGGGCGTCCTCGAGCACCAGGCTCTTGGGAAAGTCGATGCCCTGGCGGCGGGTGTCGTTGTTGCCGGGCACCACAAACAGCACATTGGCGCCCAGGTTGCTGAGCTGCCCTTCGGCCAGGCCCTGGGCACCCCGGCCCACCCCGACCAGGGTGATCACCGAGGCGTTGCCGATCACGATGCCCAGCATGGTCAACAGGCTGCGCAGCCTGTTGGCCTTGAGGGTGTTGAGCGCCATCGCCACGGTCTCGCCGACGGGCAGTCGCGATGCCGTCAACGGCGTGCTGAAGGCCGGCAGGCTCGGCATGGGGCGACGTGACAAACCTGCCTACAGGATGGAGCCGCTCTCTTCAGGATTGTGGCTGCGGGCACCGCGGTGCACCACGCCCTGGCGCAGGTCGAGGGTCACGATCTCGCCCTGGCACAGCTCGCGCATGGCATCGTTGACTCCGACGATGGCCGGCACGCCGTGGCGCTCGGCAGCCTGGGCCGCATGGCTGTCGAGGCCGGAGACCTCGGCGATCACCGCCTTGGCACGCCTGAAGGCATCGAGGTAGGCATCGCTGCTGTCATGCACGACAACGATTTCGCCCGACTGCACGGCCTCGGCGCTCGCATCCGAATCGACCAGGCGCACCCGGCCGCTGACCGAGCCGCTGCCGATGCCCTGGCCAGGGGGCAACATCGCCGTGACCACCCCGACCTTGATGAAGTCGGTCGAGCCGCTGATCCCCGCCAGGGTGCCGGCGGTCTGGACCACCAGATCGCCATCGTCGAGGTAGCCCTTCAGGCGCGCCTGGCCCATCGCCAGGCTGAAGGTGCTGGTGGACGACCCCTGCTCGGTGACCAGCAGTGGGTTGACGCCCCAGACGAGCTGCAGCCGGCGGGCCACCTGTTCGTCGTTGGTGATCGCCAGGATCGGGGTGCTGGGCCTGAACTTGCTGACGTTGCGGGCCGTGGAACCGGTTTTGGTCAGGGGCAGGATCGCGGCCGCATTCATGTTGCGGGCAATGCTGCTGACGGCCTGGCAGATGGCGTTGGGGATGGTGGTCGCCATGTGGCTGTCGAGCACCCGCTGGGGGTAGTCGCGCTCGATGCGGCGGGCGATCGTCGCCATCGTGGCGACGGCCTCGACGGGGAAATCGCCGACGGCGCTTTCGTTCGACAGCATCACCGCATCGGTGCCATCCAAAATGGCATTGGCCACATCGCTGACCTCGGCCCGGGTGGGGCGGGGGCAGCTGGCCATCGAGTCGAGCATCTGGGTCGCCGTGATGACCGGTATTCCCAGGCTGTTGGCCTTGCGGATCAGCTCTTTCTGCAGCAGCGGCACCTCTTCGGCGGGCATTTCGACGCCGAGATCGCCGCGGGCCACCATCACTCCGTCACACAGCGGCAAGATGGCGTCGATCTGGTCGATGGCCTCGAACTTTTCGATCTTGGCCACCACCGGTGTGCGATGGCCGTGGCTGCGGATCAGTTCGTGGATCTCTTCGAGATCCGAAGGATTGCGCACGAAGCTCAGGGCCACCCAGTCGACCCCCTGGGCCAGGCCAAAGGCCAGATCCTCACGGTCCTTGTCCGTCAGGGCCCGGATCGAGAGCTGCACATCAGGAAAGTTGACCCCCTTGTTGTTGGAGAGCACTCCGCCAACGGTGACGCTGCAGTGCAGGGTCTGCTGGGGCTGGTCGACCTGTTCGACCAGCATCTCGACGCGGCCGTCATCCAGAAGGATGCGGCTGCCGACCATCACCTCATCAGCCAGCTTGTCGTAGGTGACGGTGGCGATCTCCTGGTTGCAGCTCACCTCCCTGGAGGTGAGGCTGAAGCGGTCTCCCTTGGCCAGGGTGATGGGCCCGGCGGCAAAGCGACCCAGGCGGATCTTGGGGCCCTGCAGGTCCTGCAGGATGCCGGTGTGCACCCCCATCTCGAGGGACACCTGACGGATGGTGGCGATGCGGGCGGCGTGTTCGCTGTGATCGCCGTGCGAAAAATTCAGCCTGAACGTGGTCGCGCCCGCCTCGATCAGCTCGCGCAATCGCTGCGGCGATTCGGTAGCCGGACCGATGGTGGCCACGATCTTAGTGCGACGCATGAGATCGTGCTTGGCCATCGGAATGCCAAAGGTAAGGCTGAAACTACCATTCAGCCTCCTCGAGACCTGGGCGGCGATGGACCTGCAGACCTATCAACAGCGGGCGCGCGCGACAGCCCGATACCCCCAGATTGGTGCCAATCCCATCTATCCGACCTTGGGACTGTGCGGCGAGGCCGGTGAAGTCGCCGACAAGGTCAAAAAGGTCATTCGCGACCGGGACGGCCACTTCGACGCCGAACTGTGCGACGACCTCAAACTCGAATTGGGCGACGTGTTGTGGTATGTCGCCCAGCTGTGCACTGAGCTGGGTCTGAACCTCGATGACGTCGCCAGCGCCAATCTGGACAAACTGGCCAGTCGCGCCGCCCGTAACGTGATTGCAGGCAGTGGAGACAGGCGGTGAGACCAGCAATCGGTGGCTCTGGGCTCGGCAGGGTGCTGCTGGCCTTGGTGCTGGTCATCGGCCTGGCGGTCGCCCCGGTGCCGGCGGCCTGGGCGGCTTATCTGAGCGTTGCCGATGTGCAGCTGCAGCCATGCCCCGCCTCGGACGCGGCCTCCCAGAGCGGTGTGCGTCGACCGACCGGGGCCGGCTGCTGGGCCCTCAGTGGCGAGGTGAACAATCCGGGCCGCAAACCCGTGGTCGACACGGATGTGTTTGCGCTGATCCTGGATGCCAGCGGTGAGCCGGTGTTGCAGAACCGCACTCGCGTCGGCTCGATTGGCGATGTGCCGCCCGGCAGCTCGCGCTTTGCCCTGCGCCTGGCCGTGCCGATGGGGACGCCGGGGCCGCTGCAGTTCCGCAATGTCAAAGCCCGCGGCTTTGCGGCACCGGTGCGGACCCGTGCTGGCGCCGACGATGAACTGCTGCCGCTCGAACAGCAACTGGAGCTGGGCTGAAGCGACCGATCAGCAGCCTGCGCCAGCCGTGGTCACAGCCCGTAGCTGCCGTACCCCCCGAGGGCCGCAGCGGCGCCGACCAGCAGGTTCTGCAGCAACTGCAGCGCCAGAAACGCCAGGATCGCCGACAGATCCAGGCCCCCCAGGGGCGGGATCAGGCCGCGAAAGGCATTGAGGTAGGGGTCGGTGATCGAACTCACCGTGGCCAGCAGCGGATTGCCCCCCCAGTCGAGGTTGGGAAACCAGCTCAGCAGCACACGCACCAACAGGATCAGCGAGTAGATCTCGAGGGTGCGGGCCAGCACTGGCAGCAGCTGGCTGAGGATCTCCATGGAGGGGCGGTCGGGCAGGCCCAGGCTAGTCAAGGGCCACACTGCGCAGCTCATCGGCCTTGACGGCAAAGGTGCGATGAAACTTCTCGCTCAGGCTCAACCAGTAGGAGCGGCCATCGCTCTGGCGTTTGCGCTCGATGAAGTCCTGCGCCAGCAGTTCTTTGATGTGGTCATAGGCACCGGAACCGCGCAGGTCGACCAGGTCCGACTGCAGGATGCGCTTTTTGAGCGCGATCGTGGCCAGGGTGCGCAGGGCGGCGGTCGACAGGTCGACCGGCAGCAGGTTCTGCACCAGGTCGCCCAGGCCGTCGCGCAGCTGCAGGCTGTAGCGGGGCCCGTCCTGGACGATTGCGAGCGCGGTGGTGCGATGGGCGTAGTCGGCCATCAGCGTGAGCAGCCCCAGCTCGACCTCGTCGCTGGCGATGCCGGCAATCTCGGCCAGTTCGGCGAGGCTCACCGGTTTGCCCTTGAGGTACAGGATCGCCTCAAGCCGCGCCGCCAGGGGAAGCTGCTCGATGCCGTTGGCCCCGCTGCTGGCCCGCGCGCTGTCCATGACCCGCAACGCTAGCCAAGGGGCCCGGCGTTGGCCACCTCACCCAGAAACAGCCGGTAGGCCGGGTTGTCGGTCTCGTTGACGTGGTTGTAGCCGAGACCATCGAGAAACGATTGCCACTCGGCCATCTCGGCAGCCGGAACCTGCACCCCAACAACGATGCGGCCGACGTCGGCCCCGTGGTTGCGGTAGTGAAAGATGCTGATGTTCCAGTTGGGGTGCAGGCTGGTCAGAAAGCGCATCAGGGCGCCGGGCCGCTCGGGAAATTCGAAGCGGTACAGCAGTTCGCGCCCCGCCCCGCCGGCCTCGCCGCAGGCAGCGGGCAGGCGCCCGCCAACCATGTGGCGCAGGTGCAGTTTGGCCAGCTCGTCGTTCGACAGATCCAGGCAGGTGAAGCCGGCGGCCCGCACGTCATGGATCAGTTCCAGTTCGTCGCTGGTGCCGCTGGTCTGCACACCCACAAAGATATGGGCCCGGCCGGGGTCGGCCAGGCGATAGCTGAACTCGGTCAGGTTGCGGGTGCCCAGCAGGGTGCAGAACCGGCGCAGGCTGCCCGGCTGCTCGGGGATCTCGACGGCGAGCATCGCCTCCTTGTCTTCGCTGATCTCCGTGCGTTCGGCCACGAAGCGCAGGCGGTCAAAGTTCATGTTGGCGCCGCAGGCAATCGCCACCAGCTGCTTGCCGCGCAGGCCACGCTGGTCGACATCGGCCTTGAGGCCGGCCACCGCCAGGGCGCCCGCCGGTTCGAGGATCGAGCGCGTGTCGCCAAACACGTCCTTGATGGCGGCACAGATGGCGTCGGTGCTGACGGTGACCATGGCATTGACGGTCTGGCGCGCCAGGGCGAAGGTGGTCTCGCCCACCTCGCGCACGGCCACCCCGTCGGCAAACAGGCCCACCTGATCGAGGCGGACCCGCTGCCCCTGCTGCAGCGAGCGGGTCATGGCATCGGCGTCACACGGTTCGACCCCGATGATCTGCACCTGGGGCCAAACACTCTTGAGAAAGCTGGCCACACCGGCGATCAGGCCGCCGCCCCCCACGGCCACATAGACCGCATCGGGCGGGTGCGAGCACTGGCGCACCAGCTCCAGGCCGATCGTGCCCTGCCCGGCGATCACATCGGGGTCATCAAATGGATGAATGAAGCTGTAGCCGGCCTCGGCGGCCAGGCGGCGGGCCTCGGCGCAGGCGGCGTCGTAGTTGTCGCCGTGCAGCACCACCTTGGCGCCGCGGGCGGCGACGGCCTGCACCTTGACCTCGGGCGTGGTGACCGGCATCACGATCACGGCCTGGCAGTTCAGCTTCTGGGCGGCCAGGGCCACCCCCTGGGCGTGGTTGCCGGCGCTGGCGGCGATCACGCCGCGCTCGAGCTCGGCCGGGCTCAGGGAGTCCATCTTGTTGTAAGCCCCGCGCAGCTTGAAGCTGAACACCGGTTGCAGGTCTTCGCGTTTGAGCCAGACCGTGTTGCCCAGCCGCTGCGACAGGTTGGGGGCGTGTTCGAGCGGCGATTCGATCGCCACGTCGTACACCCGGGCGCGCAGGATCCGCTGCACATAGCTGGCCGGACTGTGCTCGGCGGCGTGTTGGTCGTGCGGCTGGCCCGCAGGCCATGGGTTCTCAGGCATCCCCCCAGTGTCGCAACCCCCGGGTGGAACGGTGGTCGTCGCCACCGCCGGCTGCGGTGAAAGGCCTAGATTGCATGCCTCTCGAGCAGCAGGCATGCATCTCAGCGAGCTGAGCCACCCCAATCAGCTGCATGGGCTGAGCACCGCTGAGCTCGAGGGCATTGCACGGCAGATCCGCGAGCGTCACCTACAGGTCGTCAGCACCAGCGGTGGCCACCTGGGCCCTGGCCTGGGGGTCGTGGAGCTCACCCTGGCGCTCTATCAAACCCTGGATCTGGATCACGATAAGGTGGTCTGGGATGTGGGCCACCAGGCCTATCCCCACAAACTGATCACCGGTCGCTATCGCGATTTCGACAGCCTGCGCCTGAAGGACGGCGTTGCCGGCTACCTGAAGCGCTGCGAGAGCCGCTTTGACCATTTTGGCGCCGGTCACGCCTCGACCAGCATCTCGGCGGCCCTGGGTATGGCCCTGGCCAGAGATCAGCGTGGTGA
>VGQR01000044.1 GCA_016882345.1 Cyanobacteria bacterium K_DeepCast_35m_m2_023 | reverse complement strand
AGCTGGTGGCGGTTCTGATGACAGCGGCTTGACCCAGCCCTATCGCGCTGCCGCAGTGCACCAGCACCCGTTGCAGCACAACACTTTCCAGGAGCCACACCGCGGTCGTGAGCCCCACGCCAGCAATCAATGGTGTCGGTTTGAGCAGGGCCCGCAGCGCCGATAGCGCCTGCAGGCCTTCCCACAACACCCGATGCAGGCCCCGCCACCGCTTCACAGCAGGCAGCGTCGCCAAACCGCATTCCAGTTTCTGCAGCATGGCCGGATGGCTCAGCAGCCAGGCTGCCGCCAGCAAAGTCAGCAGCACCAGGGCCAGAGCCAGACGCTGTTGGCCCAGTCCCAGACCCCAGGCCAGTACCAGCAGAGCACTGATGAGGTCCATCAGGCGTTCAGCCGCCGTCGCCGCCACCCCGACCCGTAAAGCGATGCCATGGCGGCGTTGCAGCCATAGACCCCGCAAGGCTTCGCCGCTGCGTGCGGGTGCGGCGATCAGCCCCAGCCCAGCCAGGAAGATCGCACTGCTGGGACGTGCTGCGAGGGGATGACCCTGCCAGCGAAGCAGCAGCTGCCAGCGTGCAAACAACAGGCCATAGCCCGCCACCACCATCAGGCCAGCGATCAACCACAGCCACCAGGGCATGGTGCTGAGCTGGAGGGCGACGGCGCTCCAACCCACAGCCAAGCCCAGCAGGCCATAGACCAGCAGGCCCCCCGCCAGCAACACCAGCAGCTTCAAGGGGTGAAGCGCAGTTTGGTGGCCGCCACCAGACACATGCGCGCCAGGATGAAACCCTCTTTGACGTGCGCAATGTTGGAGCTGCCGTAGGTGCGCTCCTGGTAGCGCACGGGTACTTCGACGATCTTGAGGTTCAACTTGCTGGCCCCGAACAGCAGGTCAAAGTCCCCAAAGGGGTCGAAATCCCCAAAAAATGCTCGGCCAGCCTTCAGTCGCTCGTAGTCGGCTTTCCAGATGACCTTGGTGCCGCACAGGGTGTCTTTGATTCGCTGGCGCAGCAGCCAGGCGAACACGGCGGCGAAGAAACGGTTTGCTGCCGTGTTCAGTGGTGGCATGGCGGCATGGCTGCGGGGATAGACCAGGCGGCAACCGTTGACAAATTCGCCGCGACCTTCGGCCAGGGCAGCGATAAATCGGGGCAGATCTTCGGGACGCACCGTCAGGTCGGCATCCAGGATCACCAGCACCTCTCCGCTGGCCTGCTCGAAACCCAGCCAGACCGCGTCGGCCTTGCCTTTGCCACTCTGGCGCAGGGCTTTGAGCCGCAGGGGCCCCTGGTCACTGCCGCAGACCTTTTGGATCTGCTGCCAGGTGTCGTCGCTGGAGTGCCCCTCGACGAAGATCACCTCGGTCTGGCGTCCGAGCAGGGGCAGCCGCTCGATCGCCGCGGCGATGTTGCCGGCTTCATTGCGGGCCGGAATGACCACGCTGACGCTGGGCAGAGCTGGTTTGGCCAGTGCCGTCGGCCGAGCCACCAGCCAGTGGGTGAGCCCCAGTTGGCCCAGTAGGGGCAGCTGACTCAGCCAGCGGTTGGCCAGGGGGGTCAGCAGCGGCACTTGTCTGGGCAGCAGACAGCGCTGCCCGCGTTTCAGCACTTCCCAGCCCGCCAGGTCCAGCAGGTTGTTGACATCGCCAGGGGTCAGCCAGCTTTCCGGTGGTTGGGGGCGGCGCAGTCGCAGTCCTTCGGCGGCTTTCAGCACCGGTTGCCACAACCAGTTGTGAAAGCTGATCACGAGCCGTGTGCGGCGATGGCAAAACGCCTCCAGCCGTTCCAGCACCGCCTGCACATCGGGCAGGGTGTTGAGGCTGTTGCTCAGCACGATCACATCAAAGGCTTCCGGTTCGCCAATCGACGCTGGAGTCACTGCGGCGGGGTCGGCCCAGACGAAACGCAAGTTCGGGTGACGGCTGCGTGCGGCTTCGGTGACTGCGGGATCGCTCAGGATGCACACGCCGTGGGCGGGTTGGAGTGCGGCCAACAGATCGCCCAGACCGCCGCCGATCTCCAGCACCCGTAGCCGCGGAGCGATGAGTTGTTGGTGCAGGCGCTGCAGATCCTGGTAGTAGGCGCGATTGCGCCTGCGAAAGCGCTCCAGGATCAGGGTTGGGTCCATGAGGGGTGCAGTGTCCAGCTGTTGCCCTGCAGTTGCCACACTGGCACCCCAATTGGGAGGGTTTCTGCCCGGTCATGCATCCCGCCCACCTGGGGAGCCCCCAATGCCAGGAGAATCCTCTCCTTCTGGGCGTCATCGGGAATCGGCCATGCCCCTAAAAAGTGAACCGGGCCCCGCTTCAGGGCAGCGGACACGGTTGGATCAGCCAGCTTCAGCCGCGTACCAGGACTGTGGTCGATGAACACACCGACCTGAAGCAAGCAGCTCATCGCCAGATAGGGACCGACCAGCCAGAGCCAGAGCCGTCGCGCCCCCGGGCGCTGCCAGCCACTCGCCAGCCAGCAGCTCCCCAGGGCGATGGCGGCCACGCGCACCCCAAGGGGCGCGACCGTGCCGATCGCTGGCAGGGGTGCGGCCATCCCTGCAGTCACCAGCCCTGCCCCAGGCAGCACGGAGATCCACCGCAGCCGTGTCCAGAGACGCCCTGACTGCTGGGCTGTCCACTCCAGGGCCATGGCAGCCCCATAGGCAATGAACGGTGTGAGCTGCAGGGCGTAATACGGCGTCTTGGTGCGAAATCCGCTCAGCAGCAGCAACAACAGGACTGGGTATCCCAGCCAGAGCAGCAGTTGATCGCGTTGGAGCTTTCCGCGCTGCCAGCGGATCAATAACAGCAACCAGCCCAGCGGGGCGATCAGCCCCCAGGGTGCGGTGTTAACGGGAACGTTCCAGAGGTAGTATAGCGGACCCTGGGCAAACACCGTGGGCCCGGAGAGCCAAAACAGCTTTCGCCACAGCAGGCTGACAACATCCGCTCCGTAACGCGCCAGGCTGCGTTCAAGCCACAGCAGTGCCGGCAACCAACCGACCAGCAGCGCTGCCCAAAAGCGCCATTGAGCCAACAACGGACGCCGTTCCAGCAGCAACAGCGGCGTCATGGCCAAAGCGGGCAGCAGCGCCATCCAACCTTTGATCAGAAACGCCAGGCCCAGCCACAGGCCCGCGGGGATGGGACGACGGGTCCAGAGGCCCCATAGGCCGAACAGCTCCAGCGCCAAAAGGGGCATGTCCTGGGTTGCCAGGTGGGCGTAGCTGAACCACAGCGGCGTCAGCACCAACACGGCGGCTGAGACCCAACTGCGGCTCAAGCGCCAGGTGACTCCGGCGGTGGCGACGGCGCAGGCGTAATTGGGCAGATGAATGGCCCAGCGATGCGGGCCAAACACGCTTGTGCTGGCCGCGATGAGCCAGGGCACGCCAGGGGTGCGGTCATAAAACGGCTGTCCCCAAAATCCAGTGGTCAGCCAATCGCCCGACTCAACCATCCAACGGGCCTGGAGCGCGTAATACCCCTCGTCATGGGCCATGAAGCTGCGAGGCGCTGTGCTCAGCAGCAACGGCAGGGCCAGCAGCGCGATCAGCGCTGCCCTGCCCATGAGGTCATTGTGTGATCTGGCACACCTGTGATGGTGCTCCCTGGGGTTTCGCGTAAACATTTGTTCGGCGCATTGCGCCCATTCTCTGTGTGAGGACCCATGAAACTCTTCCAGCAACTGCTGGTCGCTCCTGCAGCTCTCGGCCTGCTGGCCCCCGTGGCCGCCAACGCCGCTGAGTTCAACCTGGACGGCGTGAACAAGTACGCCTCCGAGGAGCAAGTCACCAGCATCTCCCAGCTGTCCGACGTCAAGCCCACCGATTGGGCTTATCAGGCACTCAGCAACCTGATTGAGCGCTACGGCTGCGTGGCCGGTTATCCCGGTGGCACCTACAAGGGTCAGCGCGCCATGACCCGTTTTGAAGCGGCTGCCCTGCTGAACGCCTGTCTCGATCGCGTTTCGGAAGTGACCGATGAGCTCAAGAAGCTCATGGCCGAGTTCGAGAAGGAACTGGCCGTGCTGAAGGGCCGTGTGGACGGTCTCGAAGCCAAGGTTGGCGTGCTTGAGGCTCAGCAGTTCTCCACCACCACCAAGCTCAAGGGCATCGCCACGATGGTGCTCGGCGGCGTGGCCTACGGCTCTAACAACTATGCCGTCGCGAGTGCTGGTTACAACACTCCACGTGGTTCGATACCAGCCGCAGTTAGTTTTAACTATGATATTCGCCTCAATTTCGACACAAGTTTTACGGGTAAAGATCTGTTGCGCACAACATTGAGAGCTGGCAACCCTGGTGCGGCTGCATTTGATTTCAATAACCCGGTGACGACGGCGACCTCGTTGTATGACTTCTTCCAGGACCCTAATTTTGGACCGGGAACTGGCGGAGCGGCCAATAATATTGTTGGTATTAATCGTCTTTTTTATCAGTTTCCGGTTGGTAGTGGTTTTACGGCCACCTTCGGCGCCCGTGTCCGTCAGGACGAGATGCTAGCGATGTGGCCCAGTGCTTATCCCTCCGAAAGTATTCTTGATCTCTTTTCCTATGCAGGCTCGCCCTTGACGTATGCCTTGAACTTAGGCGGGGGCATGGGGCTTTGGTGGCAAAAGGATGGTTTCAGTATCAGTTTTAATTACGTTTCTCAGAATGCTGGCAATGGTAATCCCAATGCTGCTTCGCTCACCTCGCCTGGGGCTGGAGGAATTGGCAATGCGTTGAGTTCATCGAGTTCTACACTGCAGATTGGTTACGCGTCCGAGAATTGGGGCGCGGCGCTCGCCTATGCCTACAATCAAAACATCAGTCGTTACAACTGTACAAACACCTGTTTTGCGGCCTCGCGAGATCTGTCTGCCCTGGGGAACCTGAACTCCACCAATTCTTTGGCGCTCAGTGGCTATTGGCAGCCCACGGCTTCTGGCTGGCTTCCTTCCGTTAGCGCGGGCTGGGGGATCAGCACGACCCAGTTTGTGACTCGGACTGGGGGGTACACGGGGATTGGGGCCACGGTGAATTCCTGGTCTGTGGGGTTGCAATGGTCGGATGTCTTCGCCAAGGGCAACCAGCTCGGGATGGCGTTTGGTCAGGCCCCCATGATCTCGAAATGGATGAATGCAGCCGTGATTCCAGGGGTGCCAGACAATGGCAACTGGGCCTGGGAGTGGTGGTACAAATTCCAGGTGACTGACAATATCAGTGTTGCGCCCGGTTTGTTTTACCTCAGTCGTCCTTTGGGTGGATTCACTCCGGCTGTTTCGGTTGATGGGTCGTCGCCGGGGTATTTCAATAGCTTTGGCTACCTTTTGAAGACGACGTTTACGTTCTGACCTCCGTTGCTCTGCCGATTAGGCATGCGGTCTGGTGCATCGCGTCTTGACTGGATGCACCCCAGACCGCATGCTCAATCTGATGTCTCCCTACCAGCATTCAAGGCTCGGCCTGCCTGCACGCAAGCGCTGGCTCTGGCTGAAAACTCGTTGAGGATTTCCGTCAAACTTCCCGGTTGCAACCTCGGCCGAGGCTGTTGCCGATCTGTGCCTGGTTGATCAACTCGAGTGTTACCCCACCGCACGGCCTTCAACTTGCGCTGTGGAGTCATGCAACCCAGGGGCGATTCTTCCGGCATGGTCCTGAGTCTGTTCGCCGTTGTTGGTTGGGGCAGTGCCGGTCCGTTCGGTTGTGATGGCGGCCTCAGCCTCCGGCAAAGGGTGTGATTTGGAACGCTGGGGCTTGTGGCTTGTTTTTTCACGCGTTTTTTCGCTCAGGGCCTTGGGTGCGAACACAGCGTTTTTGGCTGGGTCGGGTCAATCGCCCAGCGGTGACCGATGCCGCCTGTCCCAAGCGTTTGAGCGAGTGGCTCAACACGAGCGTTCGAATTTGGGTCGCGGCTTGCCGGGAGCCGATCGCCAGGGGGGGCAGGATGGACAGGCGTTTGACCCCCAACGCCTGCATTGTCGTTGCCACACCTTGCCGCTGCTGATCCCTACGCCGTGCTTGGTGTGCGCCCCACGGCCACCGCTGCCGAGATCAAGGCGGCCTATCGGGCGCTGGTCAAGCAGCACCATCCCGATGCGGGCGGCGATGCCACCACGATCCTTGCGCTCAATGCGGCCTGGGAGGTGTTGGGTGACGGCGAGCGCCGTCGCGCCCACGACAACCAACGGGGTGCCGCTGTTGACTCGCCCAGTCGAACCGAGGCGGCAGGGGTGGGGCAACGGGTACCCCGCGGCCGCGGCGCCGCCAGTGAAGAACAGCTCGAACGCTGGCTGCAGCAGGTCTATGCGCCCATCGATCGGTTACTGGGCCAGGTGATCCATCCGTTCGCAGCCCAACTCAAGGCCTTGGCTGCCGATCCGTACGACGACCTGCTGATGCAAGCGTTCTGCACCTATCTCGAACACAGTCAGGCTCGCATCGATCACGCTGCCCAGCTGTTTCAACAGCAGCCTTGTCCGGCCGTCGCCGAAGGCTTCGGTTTGTCCCTCTACCACTGCTTCAGCCTTGTCAAGGATGCCCTGGCTGAGCTGGAGCGCTACACCATGGGCTACGTCGACTCGTACCTGCACGACGGGCAGCAGATGTTGCGCGAGGGGTCGCGGCTGCGCGCCGAGCTGCAGCACGAGCGCCGTCAGTTGCTCGGATAGGACTCCAACTGGTCAAGACGCAGCCAGACGTCGGGCACGGGGCGCCGCCAGCGCAACTGCGCATAGTCACCATTGACGGCCAGGATTTCGCCGGGACCTTCCAGGACGTAGTTCGGGATCACGCTGTCGCTGGCCTGGGCTTCCAGGCTCTGGCTGTAGGCCGATCGGCTCAGCCGCACCAGGCTGCCTTTTTTGAGGGCAGGTGCAGCGTTCGCAGCAGCCTCGGCCATGGGACCTCAAAGCATTGGATTTGGGGGCAGGTTAAAACCGGGGCAACGCTCCTGGGGCTCGTGCTGCGGCCCATGGCGCATCGCCTGGCTTTAGCCTCCCCAGGCTAAAGTGATCGGGGAACGGCACGTGCGCTTGCTGCTGTTGGGATGTTCAGGCTTTGTCGGCCGAGAGCTGGTGCCCTTTCTGCTGGGCCTTGGTCACGAGCTCACCCTGGTGAGCCGCCAACACCAGCCCTTTGCCCAGCTCGTGGGCGAGCGCCTGTCGGTGCTTCGCAGCGACCCGGCAGATCCCGATAGCTGGCAGCACAACGGGCTTGACGTCGCTCTGGCTCAGGCCGAAGGAGTCATCAATCTGGCTGGTGAACCGATTGCCGAGAGGCGCTGGACAGCGTCCCATCGCCAGCTGCTGCTCGAGAGCCGCGTGCGCACGACCAGCCTGTTGACCCAGGCCATGGCCGCGTTGCAGGCGCCGCCACAGGTGCTGATCAACGGTTCGGCCGTCGGGTACTACGGCACCAGCGAAGCGGCGCAATTCAGCGAGACCAGCCCCAGTGGCACCGATTTTCTGGCGGAGATCTGCCGGGCTTGGGAGGCGGCTGCCGAGCAGGCCCCGCCCGGTTGCCGGGTGGTCAAGTTGCGCATTGGCATCGTGCTGGGGCCCGATGGCGGTGCGCTGGGCAAGATGTTGCCGGTGTTTCGCGCCGGCTTCGGTGGTCCGGTGGGTTCGGGTCGGCAGTGGATGAGCTGGATCCACCGCCTTGATCTGTGCCGCCTGATCGGGGCCGCCCTGGAAGATCCTGCCTACCAAGGCGCCTATAACGCTGTAGCGCCCGTGCCCACCACGATGGGCGCCATGGCCGCCGCCCTGGGCAAGGCCCTGGGGAGACCCAGCCTGCTGCCGGTGCCCGGGCCGATCCTGCAGCTGCTGCTCGGTGATGGGGCCCAGGTGGTGCTCGAGGGCCAGCAGGTGCTCCCCGAACGTCTTCAGCAGCAGGGTTTCCGCTTTCAATACGGCGAGCTCAGCGCGGCGCTCGCCGCTGCCACCAGCCCAGGGCTCCGCTAAGCAGCGCAGCGGCCATCAGCACGCCGATCGCCGGTGTGAACAGGGGCTCCCACAGCCGTTGAAACAGCGTCAGCGGGGCCTCGATCCGCTGGCTGTGCAGCGCCACCGCCACACCGAACCAGATCGCGCCGGCAATCACCACGAACACGTCGATCACCAGCAGGTTGTCGACCGCCGTTTTCAGCCGCTGCAGGGTCGAGGGGGACGTCTCGCTCATCGCCCGATTCTGCATGCTCCCTAAGCTCAACAGATCTGGGGCAGCGGTGTGCAGGGCGGCGATCTGCTGATCATCAGCAATGGCCACGGTGAGGATCTCAACGGCAGCTTGATCGCTGATGCCATCGCCGCCGCCGCACCCGAGGCCAGGTTGGCGGCCCTGCCGATCGTGGGCAGTGGTGGGGCCTACCGCCGCCGCGGCATTCCCCTGCTGCTGCAAGGCCTTGATCTGCCCTCCGGGGGCATGGTGTATCAAGGGTGGAACCTGTGGAAGGATCTGGTTGCCGGCTGGCTGCCGCAGACCCTTGCCCAGATCCGTGCGGCGCGGCGCGACGGGCGCCGCTACCGGCTGGTGCTGAGTGTCGGCGACCACGTACCGCTGTTGTTCGCCTGGCTCAGCGGTCGACCCACACTGGTGTTTCTGGTTTCGACCTCGAGCTATTACGAGGGGCGCCTGCGCCTCAGCCGGGTGACCCGTTGGCTCTGCAACCGGGCTCAGGTGCGCCGGGTGCTGACCCGCGATGCGTTCACCGCCCGCGACCTGCAGGCCCAGGGGCTTCAGAAAGCCTGCTTTTTGGGTTATCCGATCATGGATCCCCTGCAGGAGCGAGACCCTGCGCCCGCCCTGACGTCGCCGCCCCCGCCGCCTGGCGCCGTGGCGATTGCCCTGTTGCCGGGCAGTCGCTTCCCCGAGGCCCAGGCCAACCTGGCGCTTATGCTGCAGCTGTGTCAGCGGTTGGCGCAGTCGGCTCCCGCCTCTCCCTGGCACTTTGAAGCGGCTGTTGTCCCCGGCACCAACAACGCCGCCTTACAGCGCTACCTCGACGAGCTCGATTGGCATAGCCCTGAAGCCGGTCTGCTGTGCAGCCGCGATGGCGGGGTTCGGGTGCAGCTGATCAGCGACGCGTTTGCCCAGGTGTTACGACGTTCTCGCCTGGTGCTGGGCATGGCTGGCACAGCCGTCGAACAGGCGGTTGGCCTGGGCAAGCCGGTGGTGCAGCTGGTGGGCCAGGGCCCCCAGTTCAGTTACGCCTTTGCTGAAGCCCAGATGCGCCTGTTGGGAGAGGCCGTGTTCACCGTCGGGTCCCAGCCCTCGGGACCTCGCGAGATCGCCGCCGCCGCCGAGTTGATCGTGCAGCTTCTGGCCGACCGCGATCTGCCCCAGCTCTGCCAGCAATGCGGCCTCGAGCGGGTTGGTCCCCCCGGCGGATCGGCGGCGATCGCCGGGGCCCTGTTGAGCGAACTCACTCAGCAAGCCAGGCCTTGATCTTCTGCATGGCCGGCCAGCCCGGTTTGCGTTGCAGCCCGTCGGCGATCGAGTCGTGAATCTCGTCGGCCATCTCGGGCGCCATCACCAGCACGCGCTGGGTGACCTCGATGTGCACGCGCACGCCTTTGGCACCGGTTTCGAGCATGGCCAGCGACAGATTGATGCGGGCCTGGGGGTCCTGGGGGCTTAGACGCACGGCGGTGCGCGCCGAGCGCAGCGCCTCCTGGGGGGCGTCGTTGAGCAGTTGCAGCCAGGCCAGGCAAGTCCAACAGGCCGATTGGCGTGGATTTTGGGCCGCCAGCAGCTCGAATTCGGCCATCAGCTCAGCGGCAGGGGCGCCCTGCTGATAGCGCTGCAGGGCCGCCTCAAAGGCTGAGATCTCGGAAGAGGTTTGGGCTTCGGCCATGGCGAGGGCAGCACACCCCGTGCTGAGTGATCACTGCTGCCAGGTTCCCACGCCAGCAGCAACCAGCTCAGACTGCAAACGAGCTGCCGCAGCCGCAGGTCTGGGTGGCGTTGGGGTTGCTGAAGTTGAAGCCGCCACCGATCAGCGCACTCGAGAAGTCCAGCTGCATCCCGTAGATGTACAGCAGACTTTTGGGGTCGCAGACCACCGCAAAGCTGGCGGCGCCTTCGGGCTCGTAGATGTAGTGCTCGTCGTCGTCACGGATGTCGGGCGCATCAATGAAATCCATGGTATAGCTCATGCCGCTGCATCCGCCTGAACGCACCCCAACCCGCAGCACCTTGCCGGCACCCTGCTGCGCCATCAGTTGCGCCAGCTGCTTGAGGGCGAGTTCTGTGATCAGGATCCCCTTGCCGTCCCTGGCCGTGAAGGTGGCTGCCGCAGCGGGGCTTTCGATGGCTGAGGTGTCCGTGACCATGACAGCTGACCCAGTGTCGTGCTGAGAATCTAGGCAGGGCCGCACAAGGCTGCCGCTGCTGCAGGCCGCCGCTCCATAGAGTCAACAGTGTCTTTGCAGAACTGGGCGTGCGTGTCGCCATCGTCGGTGCGGGCTTGGCTGGCTTGTCTGCAGCTGTGGATCTGGTCGATGCCGGCCATCACGTCGACTTGTATGAGGCGCGCCCGTTCTTGGGGGGCAAGGTCGGCAGTTGGGAAGACGCCGACGGCAACCACATCGAAATGGGGTTGCACGTCTTTTTCTTCAATTACGCCAA
>VGQR01000043.1 GCA_016882345.1 Cyanobacteria bacterium K_DeepCast_35m_m2_023 | reverse complement strand
ATCAATTTCATCGCTACGGTGTTGAAACTCAGGCGCCCAGGTCTGAAATTGATGCAGTTGCCTATGTTCTGCTGGGCCATGCTGGGCACCAGCATTCTTGTAGTTCTGGCCACGCCTGTGCTGGCTGGCACCTTGGTGCTGCTCAGTTTTGACATCATTGCCCACACCGGCTTTTTCAACCCAACGTTGGGAGGCAATGTGGTGGTGTACCAGCACTTGTTCTGGTTCTATTCCCACCCTGCTGTTTACATCATGGTGCTGCCGGCCTTTGGTCTGGTGAGCGAGATCCTGCCGGTTCATGCGCGCAAGCCCCTGTTCGGTTACACCACCATGGTGTACTCAATCGTGGCCATTGTTGTCCTGGGCCTGGTGGTATGGGCCCACCACATGTTCACCAGTGGTACGCCCCCGTGGATGCGGCTGTTCTTCACGATCGCGACATCGTTCATTGCCGTTCCGACCGGCATCAAGTTTTTCAATTGGCTGGCCACTCTCTGGGGCGGCAAAATCGCCCTCAACAGCGCCGTGCTGTTTTCCTGTGCCTTCATCTTTAACTTTGTTTTTGGTGGCATCACTGGCGTGGCCCTGGCCCAGGTGCCTTTCGATATTCATGTGCATGACACCTACTTCGTCGTCGGCCATTTTCACTACATCGTCTACGGCGGCTCCGTGTTTGTCATCTTTGCTTCCCTCTACCACTGGTATCCAAAGTTCACAGGACGTTTGTTGAACGAGGACTTGGGTCGCCTGCATTTTCTGCTCACCTTCATTGGCTTCAACCTCTGCTTCGCCCCCCAGCACTGGCTTGGTCTCAACGGCATGCCCCGTCGTGTCGCTGAATACGACCCGGCCTTCACCACCTGGAACCAGGTGAGCAGTGTGGGCGCCCTGTTGATGGCGATCAGCACCGTGCCCCTGCTGGTCAATGTGGTGCTGACCGCCGTGCGCGGCCAGCCCGCTGGCGACAATCCATGGCAGGCACTGACCCCCGAGTGGCTGACCAGTTCTCCTCCGCCCGTTGAAAACTGGATTGGCGAGGCCCCACTGGTGACTGAGCCCTACGACTATGGCGAACAACCCGATCGTTTTGATGTCAACCGCCTGCGTGGCCGCGATCTTTGGGCTACGGGAAAATCGTGACAACCGACCCCACCACCGCCACCGCCATGGACAGCACGCTTCCAGCCTCGTCCCAGCGCTCTGATTCAGCGCCTGAACATCAGACCCCATCCGACCACGATGGCGGCCATGCCGATCACCGTCTGTTTGGACTGGCCACCTTCCTGGTGGCTGATGGCATGACCTTTGCCGGCTTCTTCGCGGCCTATCTGACCTTTCGGGCGGTCAACCCCCTGCCTGCCGACGCCACCTACGAACTTGAGCTGTTGCTCCCCACCATTAACACGGTGTTGCTGCTGATCAGCAGCTTCACCTTCCATAGGGCTGGCAGCGCCTGCCGCGCAGCCCAGCCGCTGGTGTCTCGGCGTTGGCTTCTGTTGACCACGGCCCTCGGTGCGGCGTTTCTAGCCGGTCAGATGGTCGAGTACTTCACCCTGCCCTTCGGTCTGACCGACAACCTGTTTGCCAGCACCTTCTACGCGCTGACCGGCTTTCATGGCCTTCACGTCACCCTGGGCGTGACTTGCATCCTGATTGTCTGGTGGCAGTCCCGCCTTGGCGGGCGCATCACGGCAGACAGTCATTTTGGCCTCGAGGCTGCCGAGCTGTACTGGCACTTTGTCGATGGCATCTGGGTCATCCTCTACGGAATTCTTTATCTGCTTTGACGTCCGTTCTGGCGTGTTTAACGAATGTCCTGAGCTGCTCGTCTTAAGCACTTGCCGATTCAGCCCTGGGATCGGCACAATTTGCTTGCTTCCCGAAGTCTGAACACCTGCTAGCCATGGCAATGCAAAGCGGTGCATTTGAATCAGCGGGCGGGACCATGCTGGTTGGCCAGGCTTTGCTTGAGCGTGCGCGTGCCTTGAGCAATCGACCCGAAGACCAGATTGCCCGGGCCTGTGGGTATGTCGGTCCCAGTGGCCGTCTGCTCAAAAAAAGCTTCTATCGCGCCTTGGTCGAAGCCAAGGGGTACGCCATTCCTGGGGGCAACCATGGTGGTGGGGGTGGCTCGGGCAGCAAGGGCCGCCAGGCCGAATTTCGGACCCGCGTTCACGGCAATGGCAATCTTCTGATTGGCCATGCCTACACCCGACGCATGGGCTTGGAGCCCGGCCAGGAATTTCGGATCGAACTGCACAAGGAAACGGGTTCGATCTGGTTGTCGCCGATCGAACCCGATGCTGACTTTGCCGACTGAGGGATCGGGGTTGTCGTTGCTTGCGATCAGCTCTCGTCGCTGTGAAAAGCGGCGCTGAAACTCAGCAGGTCGATTCCGCTGAACAGGAAGCTGATTCCCACCAGGATGCCGAGCACCGACAGCAGGCCCCAGGCCTTCATGCTGAGGATCAGCACCCCCAGGATCAGGGTGACGATGCCGTTGGCCAGCCCCCATCCCCAGCCGTTGCGATGGCGGTGGGAGAGCGACACGACGATGGCCACGAGTCCTTCCACCACAAACACGATGCCCACGGCATAGGCCAGGGAGGCCACCTGCAGGCCGGCAGCCAGGGGGCCAGCGCTGAATTGGCCAATGATCCAGGCCCCGATCACCAGGAACAGGGTCGAGATCACAAGCCGTGAAAAGCAATGCCAGCGGCTCAGACGCTTGGCGCGGGCCAGGTTGGTGATCCAGCCGGCGATGCCTCCCACCAGAAAGGCGATTGCCACGATCACGGTGACCCAGGCCGAGGCGATCACGGGGAACACCAGGGCCAGCACCCCCAGCACCAGCATCAGCACGCCTTCGGCGATGGCGAAAGCCCGCAGGCCTGCCGCGGTTCGTTGCTCCAGTTCTGCGTTGGTCGCCATAACGGTCGAGAAGACAACTCGACCGTAGGCAGGGCCACGGGTGTTGTCAGCGACGCACTCAATCCCAGCCGTGTTGTTGCAGCCAGGTCGTGTTGAGTTCTGTCTCGGCGGCAGGCGGTACGGCGCGGCTTGGGTTGCGGCTCTGCAGCAGTTGTTCGGTGTATTTCGCCAGGAGATCAGCCTCCAGATTCACCGCATCACCGACTTGCAACTGCTGCAGGGTGGTGTGGGACCAGGTGTGGGGAATCACGGCAATCCAGAAGTGACGACCACCCTGGCTGCAGCCCGCCACCGTCAGGCTGATGCCGTTGACCGCCACGCTTGCCTTCTCGCAAACGTATCGGCCGAAGCGGCCGTCCTCCCAGCCCAGCGCCAACCGCCAGGCCCCGCTGTCGCGTTCGATGGCTTCGACGCGGCCCAGGCCATCGACATGGCCGCTGACCAGGTGTCCTCCGAGACGGTCGGCAAGCCGCAGGGCCGGTTCCAGGTTGACGGCATCGCCCCGTTGGGCCTTGAGCCCCAGGGTTGTGCGGGCCAGGGTCTCGGGGCTCACATCGGCGAGAAACCCCTGGCCTTCAGGGTTCCAGTCGGCGACGGTGAGGCAGACGCCGTCGACGGCGACGCTGTCGCCCAGCGCCAGCGGTCCGGCCGCCTCAGGCCAGGCGCCAGCACGCCAACGCAACTGCAGTTGTTGCTGCGTTGCCCTGTGGACCGAGCCGATGGCCTGCACCAGACCGGTGAACATTGCGGCACCGCAGTTGACATCTCATGGCCATAATCGGGCAGAAGACGCTGGGCGGCCATGGTCGAGATGAGCGTCGCAGGGATTGCCCTCGATGCGGCAAGCCGCAGTCCGATCGTGCTGCTGCGCGATCCATCGGGGCGCCGGCAGGTGCCGATCTGGATCGATCAGGCCCAGGCCCAAAACATTCTGGCCGGCCTCAGCGGTCAGGAGCCGCCCCGGCCCCTGAGCCATGACCTCATGGCCCAGATTCTCGTTGCTGGCGGCCTGCGGCTCGAGCGGGTGATTGTGCACACGATCGAAGACAACACGTTCCGGGCGGTGCTCAAATTGGCCGGGCCTGCCGAAGACCAGCAGCAGGAGCTCGATGCCCGCCCCAGCGATGCCATCGCCCTCGCGCTGCGCACCGGCAGCGGCATCTGGATGCTCGAAGAGGTGGTGGCTGATGCGTCGATTCCGGTGGATGCAGAAGCCGATGCCGAAGACCGTGAAGACTTCCGCCGCTTCCTCGACAACACCTCACCGGCCGAACTGGTGCGCCATCTGAGCAAGGCCCATCCCGAGCCCCAGCTGGCCGACGATGGCGAGGCGCCGGACCAATCCGGCGGGGCATCCGACGGGCCGGTCGACGACCCCGATGCCTGAGGCCCTGCGCCGATCCTTCGGAGCGCTGCCGTCGATCTCGGCGTTCAGCCTGGGCACCATGCGGGCCATCGACAGCGCCGACCAGATGCTGGCCGTGCTGCGGGCGGCCGTCGCCGCCGGCATCAATCACATCGAGACCGCTGCCGCCTACGGTCCGGCCGAGACCTTTCTGGGCCAGGGTCTGGCCCAGCTCGCTGCCGAAGGGGTCGTCCCCAGCGGTGGCTGGTTGATCACCAGCAAGCTGCTGCCGGGGCCGGATCTGGCCACGGCCCAGCAGCAGCTGCGCGCCATGCTGCAGCGCCTTGGGGTCGAGCAGCTCGACGGGCTGGCCGTGCATGGGATCAACCGCGACGAGCATCTTGACTGGGCCCTGGACGGTCCCGGGGCAGAACTGTTGCAGTGGGCCCTCGGCGAGGGGCTGGTGCGCCAGGTGGGGTTCAGCAGCCATGGCAGCACCCCGCTGATCGAACGCGCCCTGGCCTCGGGTCGCTTTCGGTTCTGCAGCCTGCATCTGCACTGGTTTGACCAGGAGCGACTGCCCCTGGCTCAGGCGGCCCTGGCGGGCGGCATCGGCGTGATGGCGATCTCGCCGGCCGACAAGGGCGGTCGTCTGTACGATCCGCCGGCTCGGCTGCGCGATGACTGCGCCCCCTTTGACCCGCTGGAGCTGGCCTACCGCTTTTTGCTCGATCAGGGGGTGTCGACCCTCACGCTGGGGGCGGCCCAGCCCAGTGATCTGAGCTTGGCGCGCGCATTGGCGGGGCCTGGCGTCAGCCCGCAACCATGGTTGTCACCTGCCCAGCGCCAGGCGCTGCAGCGGCTCGATGCGGCCGGGCGCGACCGACTGGGGGCCGACCGTTGCGGCCAGTGCCGCGCCTGCCTGCCCTGTCCCAATGCGGTGCCGATCCCGGCATTGCTGCGCCTGCGCAACCTGGCCGTGGGCCATGGTCTCGAGGTCTTCGCCCAAGAGCGCTACAACCTGATCAACCGGGCTGGCCATTGGTGGGAGACGGTGAACGCCGAGGCCTGCCAGAGCTGCGGCGACTGCCTGCCCCGCTGCCCCCATGGGTTGCCGATTCCGGCGCTGCTGGCCGATACGCACCAGCGTCTGCTGGCGTCCCCAGGTCGCCGCCTCTGGGATTAGGGGGCACTGGCGTCCCAGAGGGTCTGCCAGGCCAGCCGTTGCCGTTCGCCCAGGGGTGGCAGGCTCCAGCAGCGCTCGAGCACCGCTTCGCTGGGCAGCAACAACGCCCTGATCGGCGCCGGCAAGGCCTGCAGGGCGGGCTCGAGCTCCGGCCTCGGCAAGGGCGGCACCCACCCGCCCGCCAGCAGCCTGGGCAGCAGGTCCGTACTGACGAGCTCTGCCAGCCAGGCCAGGGGTAAGGGGTCAGGGCTGACTGCGGGGCGCAGCAGCAGCTGCCAGCTCAGCGGCGCCCCCTGGCTGGGCATCACCACCGCAAGCCGTGGATCGCGCCGCAGCAGCGGAATCAAGCGTTGCAGCGGCAGCACGGCCGCTCGAGCATCGCCGCTGAGCAGCAGGTTGAGGCCCTGGGCGTCGTCGTAGGACAGGGCCTGCCGGCGCAGTTGCCGCAGCCGGGCTGGATCGGCCTGCATCAGCTCGATGCTGAGGCGCGGGCTGCTGGGCAGCACCAGACTGCCACGCAGGCTTGGATCGAGCAGCACATCCCAGCTGTGGCTGGCCGCAGCAATCAGGTCGGGTCGACTGCGCAGTGCCACCACCCAGGGGCTGAAGGCCCAGGGAAACGCCAGCGGGGCCGTATCGGGGGGGCCATACAACCGGCTCACCGGCCCGGCAGCCGCCGCCAGCTTGGCCAGCAAGGGCTCCGCCCCCAAGGGCTGCAGGCGATCCCGCGGCAGGCTGCTGGCCCAGCCATCGCTGAGAGCGGCCAGGGCTGCACGACCTTGGCCGCTCTCGATGGCTGCCACGATCGCGTCGGCGCTGGAGCGCTCCTGCCGCTGCCAGGGTTGCGGCAGGGTCTTGAGCCAGACCTGGGGCATGGCCCCCTGCACGCTCAGCAGGGTGGGTCGGGCCGTGCGGCTGCAGGCACTGAGCAGGCCAGCGGGCAAGGCGCTGCTGGCTGCAACCGCACCGGCACCCAGCGTGCGGCGCAGCAGCTGGCGGCGGGTGAGCACGAGCGCGGGCTGACAAAAGTCGACCATAGGGCCCCTGTCGGGGCGATCAACCGGTCGGCGTGGTCCCCAGCAGTTGCGCGGCGGCGGCGTCGCAGTGCGCCGCCAGGGCCTGCGGCGACCGTCCGCTCAGCTCCCACAGCCAGGCCAGGGCTCCGGCGCCAACGCCCTCTTTGACATAGCCCCGTTCAAAGTCCTGCAGCGCAGGGCTGCGGCAGCCGTCGAAGCGCAGCGCAGCCACGGCCAGCTGGGTGCGAACGCACCAACGCTGATCGATGCGTCGCAGCAGCAGCGCCAGGTCGCTGCCCGCCTCGTGGGCCAGCCAGGCCGTGGTGGCGACCACACACTGCTCAGCCAGGGCGGGGCGCAGGCCGGTTGGGGCCAGGGCCAGGGCCAGGGCCAGCACCGCCGCCATCTGGCTGCCGCCCGCCAGCACCACCGGCAGACGGCGCTTGGCCATGGCCAGACACAGGCCAGCTGCCAGGGCCTGCATCGGATCGCCAACGGCGGCGAGCACGGCCTGGGCGCGCCCGGCTTCGTTGCCGGTGGTCGCCGGGCGACCGCCCAGCCCCGCTGCCGCCAGGCCCCGGCGGGCCAGGTCGGCCTTGAGCGCGTGCACGGGCAACAGCAGGCTGCCGCCCACCAGGCCATCGGCCGCCACGTCGAGACCCAGCAGCACCGCCAAGGCGGTGCTGGTGCCCCCTGGCACGCACTCGGCCAGCAGCAGGGGTTGCTCAGGCGGCCAGCGCTGGCCCCAGCACCGTCCCCGCGCCAGCAGCGCCTGCACGCGTGCCAGCGGCAAGGCTCCGCCACTGCTGAGGCAGCTGGCGGGGCCAGCGCTTTCGGGATCGGGCAGTCGCAGGTGGGGCACGGCCGGGGCGATGGCACAGCCCAGGTCAACCACCATGAGGCGCGGCAGCAGCCCCAGCTGCCGCAGCACCACGTGGCTGATCAACGCCGGGCTGAGCCCGGCCGGCAGCGGCGGCAGGCCATGGGGTCTCTGGCCCCCCGGGCCCAGCACCAGCAATTCGGCATCGGCTGCGGCGGTCAGGCGCCGCGATGCGGCGGTGGCACCGGCCGCCGAAATGCCCTCGACTGCAGCGGTGTCGGTGCTGGCCAGCAGCAGCAGCGGCCGCGCCACCGTCCAGCGCCGTTGCAGTTCGGCGCTGATGCTGAGGCGACTCACAGGGGATCGAGAGCCACCAGAGCGCGCAGGGCCTGCGGTGGCTCGCTGATCGGTGCCTTGAGGCGTGGAAAGATCCAGTAGGCAACGGCATGCAACGCCAGCACCACGATCAGGTTCTGAACCCAGACCAGCAGCAGCGCCGCAATCTGCACCTGCACGAGGTCGATGGCGCCGGCCAGGCCCACCCAGCCCAGCAGCCGCTCCAGCAGCCCGGCGGCGGCGGTGGTGATCACCACCCACAGGTTTTCGCCCACCAGCACCGACAACACGGCCACCCGCACCAGAAAGCCGGCAGCCCCGATCACGCTGCCGATGCCCCAGCTCCACCACCAGCTGGTGCGGTGGCGCCAGCACCAGCCCAGCCACAGGGCCAGCGCGCCGTAGGGAAACACCATCAGTGGGCCGCGGATCGGCCCCATCAGGGCGACCAGCAGCAGGCCGGCCACCACCAGTCCCTCGACGGCGCTGCGCCAGCCCTGGCGCAGTTGCAGCAGCGCCAGGGGCAGGGGCAGCGCCAGCCTGAACAGGGGACTTCCGACCGGCAGGTAGTACAGGGCGATCCACAACAGCGCCGTCGAGGCGGCCAGATAGGCGGTTTCCGTCAGCTGTCGGGCCTGGGTGCGCTGCAAGCGGGGCTGTGGCATCGGCTTAGCGGGGCCGCGGCGCCGGCGCCGGCGCTGGCAGGCCGGGGGCGGCAGGGGTGGGCGCGCTGACCCGTTCAATCATTTCGACCTCAAACGGCACACCAGCCCGCCGCAGGGCTTCGGTGACGAGCTCAGCCGGCGCTGAGGGATCGGCGGCCGGCAGCTTGATCGTGATCCGATACGGCGCTGGCGCTGCCGGTACGGGCCGAGGCGTGGTCGTTGGGGCGATCGGCGTCCCGGTCGTGGTTGGGGTCCCTGCCGGCTTCGCCGTGGTGCTCGTGGTGCCGCTGCTGGCGTCGCTGGCCGCTTTGACGGTGTCAGCGGGTTTGGGCGGGGTCGCGGCAGCGCCAGACCCTCTGGCGGCTGGCGAGGGCTGTGGGCTCGGGGCCGAGAAGCTGCGGGCGAGCTGATCGCCCAAGGGGGTGCCGCTGCAGCCGGTCAGCAGCAGGCCAAGGACCGCAGCGGTGGCCCTGGCAGCCGGGTGTCGGATGCGCTGGCCTGCTGCCATCAGCTGTCGGCGGCCCGGATGATGCGCACGGCACTGGCGCGTAGACGGCCGCTCTTGGTGGTGCTGGGGGCTTTCTTGGCCGCTGGCTTGGCCGCAGCAGGCTTGCGGGTTCGCCCCTTGGCCTTGCCGCTGGCGGCCTTGGCGTTGAGCAGTTCAAGCGCCTGCTCAAAGGTGATGGTCTCAGCGGTGCTGCCCTCGGGGAGCGAGGCGTTGACCTTGCCCTGTTTCACGTACAGCCCGTAGGGGCCATCAAACAGCTGGATCGCCTCGTCGGCCCCCTCGGGGGTTCCCAGGTCCTTGAGGGCGGTGCGACCGCCGCGGCCCTTCTTGGGCATCGCCAGCAGCTCCAGGGCCCGCTCAAGTCCCACAACCAGCACATCATCATCGGCCTTGAGCGAGCGGTAGTCCTTCTCGCGCTTGCCCTTGTCGTGCACCACGTAGGGCCCGAATCGGCCCAGGCCGGCCTGCACCTTGCCCCCGTCGGGGTGCTCCCCCAGCAGGCGGGGCAGGCGCAACAGGCCGAGGGCATCCTCGAGGGTCAGTTCTTCCGGTTTGGCCCCCTTGGGCAGCGACGCTCGCTTGGGCTTGGGATTGTCGTCGCTCACCTGGCCCTTCTGCACGTAGGGCCCGTACTGGCCGAACAACAGGTAAACCTGCTCGCCGGTCTCGGGGTCGTCACCGAGCGACTCAGGCCCATCGGCCTTCTGCTTCAGGATCAGCTCGGCCCGCTCGGCATCGAGGTCCGCGGGCGTGATCTCCTGGGGCAGGGTGGCCTTGAGCAGCTCCTCGCTGCCGTCGTCTGCCACCCGCTTGGTCTCCAGATAGGCGCCAAAGCGGCCAATGCGCACCACGCAGGGCAGACCCTCGAGCTCCACCGTGCGCGACGCGCCCGGATCGATGTCCCCTTCGCGTTGGGCCACCTGGGTCTCTAGGCCCTTGTCGCCTTTGAAAAAGCTCTCCAAGTAGGGCAGCCACTGCACCTGGCCGTGGGAGATCTCGTCGAGGGTGTTCTCCATGCGGGCGGTGAAGCCCGTGTCCACCAGATCCGGAAAGTGCTCCTCCAGCAGTGCTGTCACCGCGAAGGCGGTGAAGCTGGGGGTCAGGCTGTTGTTGGCCAGGGTGGCGTAGCCCCGGTCGACGATCGTGCCGATGATCGAGGCGTAGGTCGAGGGCCGGCCGATGCCCTCTTTCTCCAGCATCTTCACCAGGGCCGCTTCGCTGTAGCGCGCGGGCGGCTGGGTCTGGTGGCCGATGGCCTCGACCCCCTTGCAGGCGGGGCTGTCCCCCGTGCTGAGGCTGGGCAGCAGCACCTCCTGGCCTTCGAGCGCAGCATCGGGATCATCACTGCCTTCGACATAGGCGCGGAAGAAGCCGGCAAAGTCGATGCGCTTGCCGCTGGCGCGGAACTCGGCCACCCCCAGGCTGCCGCCGTCGACCTCGAGGTCGATGCTCAGCATGGTGAGCTTGGCATCGGCCATCTGGGAGGCCACAGTGCGCTTCCAGATCAAGTCGTAGAGCGCCAGGTCGCGGCCATCGAGTCCGGTGCTGCTCGGGTCGCGGAAGCTTTCACCGGCAGGGCGGATCGCCTCGTGGGCCTCCTGGGCGTTGCGGGCCTTGGTCGAGAACTGGCGCGGGCCGGGGCTCAGATAATCCTTGCCGTACTTGGCCTCGACGCAGCTGCGGGCGGCACTGATCGCCTGCTCGCTCAGGTGCACCGAGTCGGTGCGCATGTAGGTAATGAACCCCCGCTCGTACAGCCCCTGGGCGGTGCGCATCGTCTCGCGGGCCGACAGGCGCAGCTTGCGGTTCGCCTCCTGTTGCAGGGTGCTGGTGGTGAAGGGAGCCACCGGTTTGCGCACGGTTGGCTTTTCCTCCACAGCCGCAACCCGCCAACTGGCCGTCTCGACGCAGTGCTGCAGGGCGCGGGCCTCGGCTTCGTTGAGCAGCCTGACCTTGCTGCTCGCCTTGAGCCCACCGGTGGTTTCGTCAAAATCAGAGCCGCCGGCCACCTTGGTACCGGCCAGCTGATTGAGCTTGGCTTCAAAGCCGCTGCCCTGGTGCTGCAGCTGGGCTTTCAGGTCCCAGTAACTGCCGCTCTTGAAGGCCCGGCGGGCCCGCTCGCGCTGCACGAGCAGGCGCACCGCCACCGACTGCACCCGGCCGGCGCTGAGGCCCCAGGCGACCTTTTTCCACAGCAGCGGCGAAAGGGGGT
>VGQR01000042.1 GCA_016882345.1 Cyanobacteria bacterium K_DeepCast_35m_m2_023 | reverse complement strand
GCACATCGGACAGACGGCGAATCACCACCTGGGAGGTGATGAAGTCCTGGCTGAGGCCTCCCAGTGCCCCGAGGAAGGCCAGCACATTGGCGCCCATGCCGTTGAAGGCCAGCAACTGGCCGATGCTCAGCTGTTCACTGAGCACAAACGAGCTCCCGTACCAGAGCAACAGGATGCTGGTGCAGCTCCCCAGCAGGGTGGTGGCGGTCTGGACCTTGAGGTCGAGCAGCTGGGTGCTCCACGACAGATGGGCCAATCGCGAGAAATTGCGCTGCAATTCATGCCAGGCCTGGGTCGTGGCCTCGCTGGTCTTGAGCAAGGAGGCCGAGCGGAACAGCTCGACCAGAAAGCCCTGGTTCTGGGATGACTGGGCCAACAGTCCCTGGGTCTTGCGGCGCAGGGCCGGCACCACCGCCAGCTGGGCCAGCAACACGGCCCCATAACCGAGCAGAGACGCGAGAGTCAGCCAGACGCTGTAGCCCAGCATCCAGGCCAGGGAGATCAGGGCCATGCACAACTGGGCCGGCAGCCCCAGCACCACGTTGCTGAACAGCTGATTGAGCTGGCGAATGTCATCCAGGCGACTGACCACCTCGCCACTGCGGCGACTCTCGAAGTACTCGAGCGGCAGCCGCAGCAGGCGCTGGCCGTAGTGCAGCACCATCTGCAATTGCAGCTTCTGGCCGAAGTGACCGACCAGCAGTCCCTGCATCAGGCTGAACAGGCTGCGCAGGCCGAACAGCACCAGGATGCCGATGCTGAGGGACGCCAACATGCGGTCGTCGCCGCGCACGAGCACGTCATCGGTGAGCACCTGCAGCAGCAGCGGCATGGCCAGGGCCATCACGCCAATCACCAGATTGAGACCCAGGGCCTGCAGCAGCAGCGGCTGAAAGGGCTTGAGAAAGCGCACGAACACCCATGCGCCTTCTGGGACGACGGAATCGCTGCCCTCATCGGCGACCTGCCAGCGCGCCGGATCGGGCTCGAGCAACAGGATCACGCCGTTGAGCCAGTGCTCCAAAAACTCGGCATCACTCAGATGGCGCAGCCCCAGCGCCGGATCGGCAACCAACAGCAGACCATCGCCATCCCGGCCATGGAGCACAACCCAGTGGTTGCCATCCCAGTGGCAGATCAGGGGCAGCGGCAGATCGTCGAGATCGGCCAACAGAGAAGGCTCAGCGCGGGCAGCCCGCGCTGAGAGGCCCAGCGATTCGGCACCACGACTGAGACCGAGCAGAGTCGTGCCCTGTTGGGTCGTGCCCACGGCACGCCGCACCTGCGCCAGCGGCAACGAGCGGCCGTGCACCTGACACACGGTGGCCACACAGGCTGCACCGCAGTCCTCTTCGTCGTGTTGGCGCACACAAGGACGTTGATCAACCCGGCGAGCCTGCCAACGCCGCACGCGCTGTTGAGACCACAACAGCCACTGTCGCCAGCCGAATGCCGTCATGACACTGAACCCACGGTTCAAGCGACCACCAGGGCCGAGCCGTTGCCCTGGGTGTTGCTGACACTGCTGTTGAACAGGGCCAGGTTCACCGCCACATTGATCTGCGGGTTGATGTTGAAAACACCGCTCAGCGACGTGGTGGTGGCTGTCGTGGCACCAGCGACAACAGGGGAAAATTGACTCTGTCCCAGACCACGGCCACGACCTGGCGCAGCCATCCGCCCGCCAGAGTAACCACCACAGATCTGCTGACAATGAAGCTCAGTGAGTTCAATCATGGCTTAAAAAATTGAGGTGAAAAAGGGGAAGGCCTGAGCCTTCCCCCTGTGAACAGAACCGACGCCAGATCAGGCCGCGATGGTCTGGAAAGCCAGATTGCTCTGCTCATTCGTGATGCCGGCAAAGCTGTACTTGCCGCCACCAAGCACCAGGTTGGTCGCGAAGTTGGACTGCTTCAGCGAATTTTTGTAAGTCGCTGCGCTATAGACCCAAGAGGTGGTCGTGGTCGAACCACCACCCATGGGCAGCCAACCGCCACCGCAAACGGCCTCGAGCTGCTCTTCAGCAAGAAAAGAGAGATTGGTCATGAGAAAGGAATCAAGGATGAACAAGTGAGCCAATGGAGCAAGGCTCCGATCCTGTTTATCGAGGGAAGCCTGCTGCAACGTGCCGGTGCTCACTTTTTGAACGCGTTTGCAGCACGTTGAAGCAACCGAAAAACAGCGCGAATCCTGTGATGGGCACAACTGCCGGGCCAGAGGCGTCTCGTTAGGCTTGAACCATGCAGGCGCCCCAGTCGCACACAGCTCTACCGGTGGTGGAGACCTTCCACTCGTTGCAGGGCGAGGGTCTGCATGCGGGGCGCAGCGCCTTTTTCATTCGTCTGGGGGGCTGCAGCGTCGGCTGCAGCTGGTGCGACACCAAGCAGTCGTGGCCCGCCGAACGGCACCCGCTGCGGCCGCTGGGTGACCTGGTGGCCGCGGCCCGCCACGCCGCCGCAGAGGGGGCCGCCTTTGTGGTGCTGACCGGCGGCGAACCGTTGCATCACGACCTGAGCCTGCTGTGCACGCAGCTGCGTGAGGGTGCCGGGTTGCCACTGCATCTGGAAACCAGTGGCGTCGATCCCCTGCGCGGCACCTTTGACTGGGTCACCCTGTCACCCAAAGCCCATCGCCCCCCGACCCGGGAGCTGCTGGAGCGTTGCGATGAGCTCAAGGTGGTCGTGCACAGCGAGGCCGATCTGGCCTTTGCCGACACGATGGCCGAGGCCGCCAGCCTGGGCCGTCCCAGCCCTCCGACGCTGTTGCTGCAGCCGGGCTGGGCCTGTGAAGCGGGCCTGCAACTGGCCCTCGCCCATGCCAGGCGCCATCGGCGCTGGCGCCTGAGCCTGCAGACCCACAAATGGCTGGCGATTCGCTAGGGGCGTCTCAGAGCGCCAGCGCCGGTCGCGACTCGCGTTCGGCCTTCCACAAGCGCCAACGCAACTCGATCGGGGCGGGGGCATCGATCACGATCGGTCGACTGGCGTTGTAAGGCACCACATAGGGCTTGCCGGCCATCGGCACAAACAGCTTGCGCGCGGCCTGGCCCGCGGGGCACGCCATCTTGGTGGACAGCAACGAGCCGACGTTGTCAACGCGATAGATCGGTTGCTCACCGGGCCTGGGCGTCCAGGCCCGCAGGCGGGCACTGAAGCTGAACTGGTTGCAGTCGACCCATGCCGTCTGACCCACGATCAGCTGCACCCGCCAGTCGCGCGGGTCGCTGGCTAGGGCTGGATCGTGGCTGGGTGGCAGCACCCCCGGGAGCTGGATCACCCAACGGCGCTCGCCAGCCGCCGGGGCCGGATAGGCCGACAGATCGAGCCGTGGAATCGCCGCGGCCGGCTGGGCCAGCAACGCCGCCCCCAGGGCAGCGGCCAACGAAACAGAGCGGAGCCAAGCCACAGGGTCTCCAGGCAGCACGGCACCCATGCTGATCGATCTGGCAGCCTTGAGCCATGACTGCTCGTCCCGATGCCGCCCGGCCAACGGCCATCGCCCTGCTCTCAGGGGGTCTGGATTCGGCGACGGCCGCCGCATTGGCCATCGAGGCGGGCTTCACGCTGATCGCTCTGTCGCTGGACTATGGCCAGCGTCATCGCCGCGAACTGGCCGCCGCCACGGCCGTGGCCGCCGCCCTGGGCATTCGCGAACACCACACCCTGGCGGTGAACCTCGCCGCCTGGGGTGGGTCGGCCCTGACCGATGCCACCATCGACGTGCCGACCACGGGCGTGCAGGCCGGCGTGATTCCCAGCACCTACGTGCCCGGCCGCAACACCGTGTTCATTGCCCTAGGCCTCAGCCTGGCCGAGGCCAGGGGCGCCGAACGGGTGGTGCTGGGGGTCAATGCCGTCGACTACTCGGGCTATCCCGACTGCCGACCCGACTACCTCGAAGCGTTCGAACGGCTCGCCGCACTCGGCAGCAAGGCCGGCCGCGAAGGGCGCCCCACCACGCTGTGGGCGCCACTGGTGCAGCTGGGCAAGGTCGAGATCGTGCGCCAGGCCCTGCGGCTGGGGGTGCCGATCGGCGACACCTGGAGCTGTTACAGCGGTGGCGACGAAGCCTGCGGCCTGTGCGACAGCTGCCGCATCCGCGATGGAGCCCTGATCGACGCGGGGCGCGCCGATCTGGCCAGCCGCGTCGCCCAACACCATCCAGCGAAGCGCGCCGATGGGCCCCCACCATGACGCGGCAGCCCAACCGGGAGCCGCTGCCATGGCTAGATCCCTGGCCGCTGCTGCTGGCCATCGCCCGCGACTACGGGGACCAGGGCCTGGTCTGGCTCGAGGGTGATGGCTCGGCGCTGGGGCGCCAGTCGCGTCTGGGGTTTGCGCCACAACACAGCATCTGCTGCAGGGGTTTGCCGCAGACCGCAGGTGCCCGCGACCCCTTTGCCGCCCTGGCCGCGATGGAACAGCAGCTCGCCGCGCAGGGTGGCAGCTGGATGGGCTGGCTCGCCTACGAAGCCGGCGCCTGGGTGGAGCCGGCGAGCCACTGGCGCCCACCCGGGATGGCCCTGTTGTGGGCGGCGCACTTTGAGGCCGAGCTGGTCTTTGACCTGGTTGAGCGTCGGCTGTGGCTCGAACATTGGGGCGACGGCGCCCATCCGCTGGGGCCAGCGTTGCTGCAGCTGATCGCCCAGGTGCGCCAATCGCCGCCCACGGCCCGTGCGGGCCCGCCGCTGGCGATCGAGCGTTGGAACTGGCACAGCGACCGCAACGCCTTCGCAGCCCAGGTGAAGCAGATCAAGGCGTGGATCGCCGCCGGCGACCTGTTTCAGGCCAACCTCACGGCCTGCTGCGAGGTCACGCTGTCAGCCGACGAGTGTCCAGGCCGCACGGGCGAGCTGGCGTTGGATCTCTACGGACGGCTCAGGCAGCACTGTCCCGCCCCCTTTGCCGGCCTGGCGATCGGCAGCGGCGACGCCGCTGCCGAAGCGCTGCTGTGCAGTTCCCCCGAACGCTTTCTGCGGCGGGATCGCCACGGCCTGGTCGAAACCCGACCGATCAAAGGCACCCGCCCGCGCCACGCTGAGGGCGAACGTGACGCCCTCTCGGCCGCCGAACTGATCAGCAGCCCCAAGGACCGCGCCGAAAACGTGATGATTGTCGATCTGCTGCGCAACGATCTGGGACGGGTCTGCACCACCGGTTCGATACAAGTGCCGCAACTGGTGGGCCTCGAGAGCTACCGGCAGGTGCACCACCTGACCTCGGTCGTCCAGGGCCAGCTGCGCCAGGGTCTTGGCATTGCCGACCTGCTGCGGGCCTGCTGGCCGGGTGGGTCGATCAGCGGTGCACCCAAGATCCGCGCCTGCGAGCGCCTCAACCAGCTCGAACCGATACCCCGGGGTCCCTACTGCGGCAGCTTGTTTCGCTTGGCTGCCGATGGCAGCTTTGACAGCAACATCGTGATTCGCTCGCTGATGCTCAACGGCCACACCCTGCGAGCCCATGCGGGCTGCGGCATCGTCGCCGACTCGGACCCGACGGCCGAGGCCGACGAGATGGGCTGGAAAAGCCAGCCGCTGCTCGAGGCTCTGGCGCGATGAGCCCCGCCATTGGCTGGATCAACAGCGGCACCGGCCCTGGGCAGTGGGGAGCACCCGACAGGCTGACGCTGCCCTGCGACGCCCGCGGGGTGCTGCTGGCCGAAGGGCTGTTTGAAACCGTGCTGGTGCGTACAGGCCAGGGCCAGCTGCTGGCGGCCCACCTGCAGCGCTGGCAGGATAGTGCCGCGCTGCTGGGGCTGGCCCCACCGCCAGCACGCGACACAATCGAGCCGCTGCTGCACGAGGCGGTGCGCCGCAGCGGCATCCAGAGCGGCGCCCTGCGGCTCAATTGGTGCCGGGGCAGTGGCCCGCGGGGGCTGCAAGCGCCGGACCCGCGGCTGGAAACCGGTGAGGATTACCTACTCTGGCTGCAACTCAGCAGCGCCGAGCCGCTGTTCGCGCCCGCACAGGTGATCGTCAGCCCCACCGAAGTGCGGCAGGCCACAAGCCTGCTGAGCCGCTGCAAGACCTTCGGCTATGGCAGCGCCCTGGTGGCGCGCCGCCAGGCGCTGGCAGCCGGCGCCGACGACGCCCTGCTGCCGAGCAGCAGCGGCGGCCTGTGCTGCGGCACCAGCGCCAACCTGTTGATCAAGGACGGCGATGGCTGGCTGACGCCGCCCTTGGCCAGCGGTTGCCTGCCGGGCGTGATGCGGCAGCGGGCGATCGATGGGGGGCTGGTGCGCGAAGCAGCGATCGCCGTCGATGCCCTCGAACAGGGCACACCAGCCCTGTTGCTCAACAGCCTGGACTGTCGGCCGATTCGAACCATCGCGTTCGCCAGCTGCGACGGCTTCGCGGTGGAAGCTCTCCGCCACGAAGCCGCACAGTTCTGGCGCCAGCTGCTGCCGACTCAGAAGCAGCCCTGAGTCGAGATGCGATAGGTGAAGCCGGTGGCCGCCTGATCGGCGCTGGCGCCAATCTTGAAGTTGAGCTGGGTCACCGTCTTGCCGGGATAGGCCGGGTAGGGTCCCCACATCTTGCCGGTGCCCATCGGCGGAGCAAACGAGGGATCATTGATCACCTGCATGTTGCTGCCGTCGCTGAACTTCAAAAAGCCCTCAACGGGATAGGTGGCACTCACCGAAGAATCGGCGGTGAAAAAGAACTTGTAGCTGTTGTAGGGCTTGGTGACATAAAAATCGGTGTTCCAGTTGGGACGACCGAAAATGTTGCCCACGCTGATGGTTTTGGTGATGATCGGGGTCACCCCAGTCCCGCCGATCGGCTGCAGAAATTCACAGCGGCTCTGCGCTGACGCGGGCAGCAGCGAAGCAGCGGCAAGGCTTCCCAGCAGGCCACCGGCCAGCGCAAACGAAGTCAGCGAACGCACAGATCCAAAGCAAAACACGTCACTGTCTAGCCAGCGACAACGCCCGGCGTCGAGCGGTCGAGCCAGACGACACAGACGTTGACGAAGGCCAGCTCACACACTCAGAAAACGGTCGACCACCTGCTTGCTCAGCTCGGCCGTGGGACCACTGGCCACCACCCCACCCTTTTGCATCGCGTAATACCAGTCGGCCTGGCGCACAAAATGCAGGTGCTGCTCCACCAGCAGCACACTGATGCCGGTTGTCTCGATGATGCGCCGCACAGCCCGTTCGATGTCGAGCACCACCGATGGTTGGATGCCTTCGGTGGGCTCATCGAGCAACAACAGGCGTGGCTTGCCCAGCAGCGCCCGGGCGATCGCCAATTGCTGCTGCTGACCGCCCGAGAGGTCGCCACCGCGGCGGTTGAGGAACGTTTCCAGGATGGGAAACAGCTCAAACACCACCGGATCGATGTGGCGGTTGCGGACCAGCCCCCCCGGCAGCGCCTCGAGCCCCAACAACAGGTTCTCGCGCACGGTCAACTGCGGAATGATCTCGCGGCCCTGGGGGACGTAGCCAATCCCCTGGCGAGCCCGACCATGGGGCGGCAGCGCCGACACCTCTTGGTCAGCGAGCAACACCTGGCCACTGCGCTGCCGCAACAGGCCGATGACGGTCTTGAGCAAGGTGGTCTTGCCGACGCCATTGCGACCGATCAGACAAACCATCTGACCGGCATTGACCGTCAGGTCGACGTTGCGCAGGATATGGCTCTCGCCGTAGTAGGCGTTGAGCCCGCGAAGCTGCAGAACGGTATCGGCCATCAGTTGAATTCCCCGTCGGTTTCAGTTCCCAGATAGACCTCGATCACCCGCGGATCGCTCTGCACGGCATCCATGGATCCCTCGCAAAGCACATGTCCCTCGTGCAACACCGTGACCGGTGCGCGCAGATCGCGGATGAATTCCATGTCGTGCTCGATCACCAGCACGGTGTGCTGACCCGCGAGCTGGCGCAGCAGATCAGCCGTGCGCTCGGTTTCCTCATCGGTCAGCCCGGCCACGGGCTCATCGACCAGCAGCAGCTGGGGGGCCTGGGCCACCAGCATGGCGATCTCGAGCCATTGCTTCTGGCCGTGGGACAGACCGCCGGCACGCAGATGGCTGACCAGATCAAGGCCCACCACCTCGAGCAGGTGCTGCACCCGGTCGCGCTCGCTCGAATCGAGCCGACCCAACAACAAGGCCAGGGGACCGTTCTGGCGGCTGACCGCCAGCTCCAGATTGCGACGCGGCGTCAGGTTCTGGTAGACCCTCGGCGTCTGGAACTTGCGCCCGATGCCCAGGCGGGCAATGCGGTGCTCGGCGATGCCGACCAGGGAACGGCCCTTGAACAGCACCTCGCCCTTGGTGGGACGCACCTTGCCGGTGATCACATCGAGAAAGGTGGTCTTGCCGGCACCGTTAGGACCGATCACCGCCCGCAGCTCCCCGGGAGCCAGAGCCAGGTTCAGATCGTTGAGCGCCCAGAAGCCATCGAAACTGACGCTGATGTGGCGCAGTTCAAGCAGAGGAGCGGGGGTTGTCATGCCTCACCTCCATCGAGTTGGCGACGTTCAGCCGCAACAGCGGGGTCGAGATCGAGTTCGGGATAGGTGGCGGAACGGGGCGGCCAACCGACCATGACCAGCAACCGCGCCGGCCCACCACTGCGCCACCAGCCCACCAAGCCGTCGGGCAGGGCCGTCACCACCAACAGGAACAACGCCCCCTGAATGAACAACCAGGTTTCGGGCAAGGCTTCGCTGACCAGGCTTTTGGCAAAGTTGATCACGACGGCGCCCAGAACAGCACCAATCAGGGTGCCGCGACCGCCCACCGCCACCCAGATCACCATCTCGATCGAGAACGGCACCGCCATGTACTGCGGTGAGACGATGCCCGACTGAACCGTGTACAGCGCACCGCTGACACCGGCCATGGCTCCGGCCACAGCAAACACCAGTGTCTTGTAGGCGGTGGGGTTGTACCCGGTGAACCGCAGCCGCGGCTCGTCGTCGCGAATGGCAATCAGGGCATCACCAAAGCGACCGCGGGTCAGCCAGCGGCAAAGGAACCAACAGGCGATCACCAACACAACGGTGATCCAGAAGAGCCCGCGCTGGGCGCCATCACTACCGACTAGCACGCCAAACAGTCGGGCGGTGTCGGTCTTGAGGCCATTGGTGCCATTGATCAGTTTCTGCTGGCCATTGAAGAAATTGAAGAAGACCAGCAGCGCCGCCTGGGTCAGGATCGAGAAATAGACCCCTTTGATGCGGTTGCGAAACACCAGGAAGCCGAGGACGCCGGCCACCAGCGCCGGCAACACCCAGATGCAAAAGAAGGTGAACAGGGGCGAATTGAACGGCTGCCAGAAGGCCGGCAAGCCCTTGACCCCGTACAGCCCGAAAAATTCAGGCAGCTCACCGGGGGCCAGGGAGCTGAGCTGCAGATGCATGCCAAGGGCATAGCCACCCAGAGCGAAGAAAATGCCCTGCCCCAAGCTCAACAGACCGGTAAAACCCCAGATCAGATCGATGCCCAGGGCGACGATTCCCAGGGACAGGAAGCGGCCCAGCAGATTGAGCCGGAATGGAGGCAGCAGCACCGGAAGCACCAGGGCGGCGATCACGATCACCAGCCAGGGGAGCACCTGACGCCACTTGCGGTTGGACAACAGATCCGCCATCGCTCAGGCCTCCACCAGACGGCCCTTCTGCGGAAACAGACCGGATGGCCTGAACTGCAGGAACACCACAATCACAGCAAACACCAGCACCTTGGCCATCGACGTGGTGGCAAAGAAGGTCACCAATTCATTCAGCGCCGGCGGCATCGCCGGCCAGACCAGCAGCAGGGAACCTGAGCCGACGATATAACTGAGAACTCCGATTCCCAAGGCCGCCACCACGGTGCCGAGCAGCTTGCCCACACCGCCCAACACGACGACCATGAAACAGTCGACGATGTAGTTGCCCCCCAGGTTGGGCCCCACCGAACCGAGCAGCGTCACGGCCACACCGGCGACGCCAGCCAGGCCCGAACCCACCAGAAAGGTGAGCGCATCGACGGTTTCGGTGGGAATGCCCAGACAATCGCTCATCGAGCGGTTCTGGGTGACGGCCCGGATGCGCACCCCCCAGACACTCTTCTGCAAAAACCAGTTGACGGCGATCAGGGCCACGGCCGTCAGGGCAATGATGAACAGCCGTGCTGTGGGCATGTTGAGCGCGCCCAGATCGACCGCACCCCGCAGCCACTGCGGCGCCGTCACATCAATGTTGCGGGCACTGAACCATGGCTGATCGAGGACCCGCACACCACCCAGCAGGGCCGCGACAGCGATCCCGATTGCGCCCGAGGCGACCCAGCTGCCCACGCCCAGCAACGGCGTCCAGCGCTGCTGCCACAGCCGCGCCGGCGTCAGGGGTCGCGCCAGCAGCCCCAGCACCACCGCCAGAACCAGGCCAATGGCAAAGGCGCTGCTCACCGAACGCACGAACTGCTGCAGGATCAGGCTGACGCCCCAGGTGGCCAGCAAGGTCTCCAGCGGTCGTCCATACAGCCGGCGGATCACCGTCTTTTCCAACAACAGACCGGCCGCACCACTCACCACAAAAGCGGCAGGAATGGCGACCAGAATATAAACAGGAAAGACGGCTTCCAAGGGGCCATCTTTGAACAAATTCTGCACCACGAATGTGGTGTAGGCACCTAGCATCATCAACTCGCCATGGGCCATGTTGATGACCCCCATCAGGCCAAAAACGACAGCCAGGCCGAGTGCAGCGAGCACCAGCACCGAGCCAATCGCCAACCCGTTAAACAACGTGTCGTACAACAGATCCATATCAACTGGCAAGAAAGAAAAAAGGGGGGAACGCAGTCCCCCCAAGGAACGGCCGTGCACGCACGCAACAGCCTCTAGTCCGCAGCGATCACATCTTGAACTTGCCTGCATCCGGGCGCTTCTGCGTCCAGTCACAGGTGTAACCCTTGGTCTCGGGAACAAACTGGTTCCAGGCCACCGGCTTGACGAAGCCCTTGTCCTCAAGGATCTTGAACATGCCGTCCTTCTGAACCTCACCGATCAGCACGCGCTTGTCGACGTGG
>VGQR01000041.1 GCA_016882345.1 Cyanobacteria bacterium K_DeepCast_35m_m2_023 | reverse complement strand
TGCCTGGGCGCCAGGTGTGGCCACAGCCACCACCACAGGATTGGCCGACCCAGCCGTGGGACGAACCACAACGGGCACCCGGGTCAGGTTGGGGTCGGTGAGGGCCACCGTGCCGGACGTGACCACGGTGCCCGGCGTGGGCTGTGGAACGGTATTGACGGGCGTGGGTGGAACGACTGGGACGAAGGCAGACAACTTTTAGAACAACAAACTTGATTTCAACCTACAGCAAACCTCGCCAAAGTGACAAGGCGTCACTGCATCCACACCTAGAGCTTTGACGAGCCGTCGCACTAAGCCAGGTCGGACCAAAGCCGTTGCACACCTGGATTGTGCCGCTCAAAGAACTGCACCAGGCTGTGGCGCAATGCTGGCGAAATTGTTGCGGTGGCGCCGGGGTTCACATTCAGCGGTCGCCAGTCCGGCAACAACCGCGGCAGCGAGCCCGCGTCCACATCCAGAAAAGCCAACACCCGCGCCAGCTGGGGCGCTGGATTGGCAAACAACCGCTCGCTGCCAATCACCAGCACGCGCTCAGGGCCCAGGTGGTGCTGCCAGCGCTGCAGGGCGATGCCGTAACAGCTCTGTTGCAGGGCAGCGGTCCCCACGGGGGCCAACGCAGCCAGCTCCTGGGGATCGAGGGCATCGAGCCGGGTCAGTTCTTGACGCAGCACGGTCTCGACATCGCCCGGCAACGCGATCAGACGCTGCAGGTGCTGCACCCAGCTGATCGCCCGCGCGATCGGATCGCGCAACAGCACGATGACGCGGCCCTGGGGAATCTGGGCGGCGAGACGCTGCGGCGCCTGTGGATGCCCCAGATAGGTGGGTGTGGCTTCGCCGCGGCGGATGCCGGCGGCGGGCTCAAACGGGGGGAATTGGGCCCGGTACCAGGCGGCACCGAGGTCGTGGAGTTCATCAAAGCAATGCAGCTCTTTGCGGGGATGGCACCACAACTGCGGATGCAGGGACAGCCAGCCCAGCAGGGCGGTGGTGCCCGCCTTGGGGGCACCGGCAATGACAAAGTCAGGAGCGGTTGGTTCGGCCTCGGGCGGCAGCAACCAGCGGGCCCGCGCGGCCAACCCCAGGCGACTGGCCGCGCGGCTGGTGGCGATGGCTGCAGCCAGGTCGCCGGCCTGGGCTTGGTAATGGGCCAGCAGGTAGCGCGGCAGGGGCTGGTCGGGCCGGCGCGCGCAGATCTGGTCGTACTCGGCGATCAGCCGCGGCAGCAGCTGGGCCGAAAAGCCAGTGAACTGCAGCGAGTTGTGGCTGTAGCTGTGGTCGGGATTGGCCGCCAAGCTGGCCAAAAACCAGCCCGCAGCCTGGTCGAACTGGCCCAGGCTGCGGTGCAGTTCGCCCAGGTGATAGGCGGCCGTGGCCTGCAGGTCGGCCTCGGCCATGGCACGAGCCAATGACAGCTGGGCCTCGGACATGCGGCCCAAGCTGTGCTCGATCATACCGCGCAGCAACCAGGCCGAGGCCTCGCGGTCGCTCCAGTCGACCTGCGCCAGGCACAGCATCGCCTCGCTGAGGCGGCGCTGCTCGCGCAGCCAGGCGGCCAGGGCCACGGCACTGCCCTGGCGCTCGTCGGGGTTGACCTGATGGCACAGCAGCTGGGGCAAGGCCTGGCGCAGCTGGGTCCAGTGACCGGCCGCCGCCATGGCCTGGACCCTCGCCAGGGCTTGCGCATGACTGAGCCAGGGGGCAGGGCTCATGGCTGCTGCTGCCAGCGGTGGGGGCCGGCCCGCTCGATCCACAGCTGAAGGGTTTCGGCGGGGCCCACGGGCGGCGCCGGGGCCCGATGGGCCACAAACAGGCGCGTCAGGCCCGCGTGGCGATCGTCCTGCCAATCGGGGCAACTCAACACGCGGGCGGCGTCGCCGAGCAGGGCCCGCAGCTGCTGCTCCAGCAGCAGGGGTTCGGGGCTGGCCAACAGCCACAAGGTGATCGGCTGCCGGGGGGGCTGGCGCCGCAGGGCGCTGGCCCAGGCGCTCAGCGCATGGCCGTCGCGGGCACCCCACAGGGCCAGCTGCTGCTGGCCTGCCCAGGCCTGGGGAGGCAGCAGGGCCACGGGTCGCGTGGGCCTGGGCCCTGGCTCCCCCGGGGGCAGCTGGGCGGCCAGGGCGGCCTCCCAGCTGGGTTGGCGGCGCTGCCAGGCGGCCGGCCAGGGGGCCAGACCCAGCTGGGCCAGGGAGCCGCGGGCGCCCATGGCCTGCAGCGCCTGGTGCTGCAACGGCGGCGCCCAGCGGTGCTGGGGGTCGCTGACCAACACCAGCTGGGTGTAGTGCACCGCCAGATCGGGCTGGCCCCGGCGCTGGGCCTGATGGGCCAGGCGCATCAACGGCCACAGCTGGCCGGGATCGCAGTCGAGGCTGTGCTCCCACCAGGGCTGGGCCTCGTCGTAACGCTCGAGCTGCTCGAGCAGCTCGGCCAGGGCATTGGCCAGCTGGCTGCCCAGCGCCTGACCGCGACGCTGGTAGGCAGCAGCCATCAGAGATAGCAACAGGGCCGCCGGGGCCGGCTGCTGCAGCTGCTTCCAGGCGGCGGCGAGCTCGAGCAAGCGGCTGGGGCTCAGCGGTGGCGGGTCGGCGAGCAGCTGGTTCTGCAGCTCCAGCGCCTGGGCGAGATCGCCGGGCGGCACGACCGGGCGGCTCAAGAGGGCGGCCAGCTGATCCCACCCCTGCAAGGCCGTGGCGGGCATGCGCTCGGGCTGGCCCAGGCCGCGCCAGATTGCGGCCAGGGCAGTGGCCAGCTCGGCGGGCGGCGGCGGCTCAAAACTCCAGTAGTGCCACTGGCCAGCGGCCTCGGCATCGCCGCAGGCCAGGCGCCAGCGGCTGATGCGTTCAAACAGCTCGGGCTGGCTGTCGCCGGCGCCGAGCCGCTCGAGCACCGCCTGCAGATCGCTGCTCATGCCAGGGCGGCCAGGGCGTCAGCGGCCTCGCTGGCCCCGGGGCGCAGGTCGATCGGCCAGGCCAGGGAGCCTTCGTACAGCCACTCCTGCAGGGGCAGGGGTGTGGGGGCGGCGGCCAGGCGGCGGTGGGGCAGGCGCTGCTGCGCCGTCAACCGATCGAAATAGGGCGGGGCGTAAGCGGGATTGACCAGTTCGAGCACGGCGGCGCCTGGGGCGGCGGCGAAGAGGTTGATCATCCCAGCACCGTGGGGGGCGATGTGGGCCTGGGCAGCGGCCACCTGCTGCAGCTGGGCGGCCACCGCGCCCGGGCCCAGGGGCTGGGCCACAGCGGCCTGCAGCCAGGTGCTTTCGCCCAACACGGCGCGGCGGGGCGTGAGCCCGCGGGGCAACCACAGCCGCCCCTGGGGGGGCTGGTGGTCGACCGCCCAAAACGCCTGCAGCCAGGCCAGGTTGGCGGGCGCCAACACACCGGCATCGGCGGCAAAGCCGGGCACCAGCAGCAGCGCGGCGCTGATGTGGGCCGGGCCGGCCACCCGCTGTTGGGGGGTGATGCCCAGGCGGGCCAACGATTCGTCGACCCAGGGGGCGGCGCCGCCGTTGTGCCACAGGCGCACCTGGGGCCACTGGGCCTGCACCAGGGGCCAGAGGCGCCCCAGCCGCGGCAGCAGCTCGGCGTGCCAATGGAAATACTGCTCGGCGCTGAGCTCGGCCAGGGCCAGCACCGGGCCCGCCAACGGCTGGCAGGGGGGCAGGCCCTGGGCGGCCCAGGGCAGCAGGGCCAGGGCCTGGGCTTCGAGCTGGGCGCGGTGGGGGCAGGCGGGCCAGGGCTGCGGATAGGCGCGGCAGTGGGCCGGCTGCAGGGCGCCTTGGCGGTCGAGCACCGCCACCCCATGGCTGGTGCGCCAGGGGTTGGTGTGGCGTTGCACCCACAGGCGCCCCTGGGGCAACAGGCTGAGGCCCAGCTCTGGATCCACGCTCGACTGCGGTGCGCACGTCATGCAGGCCTGGGCGGGGCAAGGCTGCTGCGGCCAGGGCTGGGTGTGGGGCGGCGGGGTGCCCAGCTCCCAGGCGCCTTCGCCGTAGCCCAGGCGCGGGTAGAGCTGGGCCAGCTGCTGACGCAGCTGGCTGTCGGGGCCGCAGGCCCAGGCCCGCTCGAGGTGCTGCAAGGCGCGGGCCGGCACCTCGGCCAGGCACAGGGCGCCCCAACCGCGCAGCAGGGCCCCCAGGGCGGCGACTTCGGTGGCGCCTGGCTCAGCGGCCAGCAGGGCGCGGGCCAGGGCGATCGCCTGGCTCCGCAGCGATGCGATCGCATCGGCGGGCAGGGCGGCGGCGGCGGCCTCGAGGTGGGCCTGCACGGCTGGGGCCTCGGCCAGCAGCAGCTGGCGCCAGGCGGCCAGGGCGGGGCGGGGGCGACCAGCCTCGAGCTGGGCCAGGGCCTCGGCGTGCAGGCTGGCGTCGGGCTCAGCCATGGCTGGGGCCTGCGTCGATCAGGGCGCAGGCGTGCCGCCAAAAGGGGCTGGCCTGCAGGGCCGGGCGGTCCCAGGGCTGGCCGACGCGGCGGCAGCTGCGGGCAAACACCTCAAGCAGGTGCACGCGGCGGCGCGCCAACGGATAGGGGCAGGCCGGCAAAGCCTGCTGCAACAGTTGAAGGGCCAGCTGGGGCTGGCCGGCGCTCCAGGCCTGCCAGCAGCACCAGGTCAGGGTGCTGTAGCGCTGCTCGGCCGCCCAGGGGGCCAGGGCCGGCGCCAGCCCCTGCAGGTGGCGCTCGAGCACGCCGATCAGCCCCTGCAGGTGCTGGCGCAGACGGCCGCTGGCCGAGCCCGGATGCACGCGATAGCGCACCAAGGGCTCGGGAATCCAGGCGCCGCGGCTGCCGCTGGCGGCCAGACGAGCCAGCAGGTCGACGTCCTCGGCATGGCTGAGGCCCTCGTCAAAACCGCCCACCCGCTGCAGGGCGCTGCGGCGCAGGGTCCAGGCGCTAGGCAGCACGGCCTTGTGCTCGATCACCGACTGCCAATCGAAGGCGGCGCCTTCGAGCCAGGGGCACACCGCGTGGGGGGCAGCGCCAGCGGGGGGGCAGCGCAGCCAGCCGCCATGCACGTGGTCGAGCTCGGGGTGCTGCTGCAGGACCGCCAGGGGCCGGGCCAGGCGCCCGGGCAGGGGCCGGTCGTCGGCATCAATGAAGGCGATGAACGGCGCCGTGCTGGCGGCCACCGCCCGGTTGCGGGCGGCCGAAACACCGCGGCCGCCGCCGTCGAGCAGCTGCCAGCGCTGCTGCGGCCAATGGCTGCACAGGCGCTGCAGCAGCTGAGCGCTGCCGTCGCTGCTGCCATCGTCGACGGCGACCAGCTCGAACGGCACCGCCCAGTCGTGCGCCAGCGCCGCCAGCAGCTGGGGCAACCAGGCAGAGGCGTTGCGCATCGGCAGCACGACAGCCAGCTGGTTCATGGGCTTCATTTTGCGCAAAGCCTGGGACCCCATAAGCTCTTACTAAGGCACGAGATTTCGTTGTGCCGTTTCGTTATGGCCAACTCGCCAGCACCTCGCAGCAGCCCTAAAAGCAGCCGTCCCAGCAGTCGACGCCCTGCGCAAGCAGCTGTTTCGGCTGTTGAGCCCGCCACCACGAGGGCCCCAGCAGCAGCGGCAGCCACAACTGAGTCCGACAATCTGGCCTTGGCGGATCGCTACTACGCCATGGCCGAAGAAATGAACGGCCGCGGCGCCATGGAGCTGGCGGTGCCGTTTTACCGCCAGGCCCTGGCGTTGCTGATGGCCGAACGGCAGCAACGGCAAGCGCCGCTGGCGGCCGAGCAGCTGCATGGGCTGCTCGAGGCGGCCCAGCACTGGGAACAGGGCCAAACCACCCCAGCAGCAGGCCATGACCTGGAGACAACCATCAGGGAACTGTCGGAAGAGCTGAGCAGCGACACGGCCGAGCAGGTGCTGGCCGGACTGGCCGCGCTCGAAACCGAGCACGGCGCCTTACCAGCCAGCGGCCTCGATTTGCGTGGCAAGGCGTGCATCGTGCTGGGCCAGCTGGCGGCGGCCACGGCGGCTTTTGCGGCGGCCTGTGAAGCCGATCCGAGCCGCGTCGAATCCCATGTCAACCATGGCGGTGCCCTGCTGGCCGTGGGGCAGACCAGCGACGCCCTGCTGCTGCTGCGCCAGACCTACCAGCTGCAGCAGGGGCAAGTCAGCGGCCCGGTGCAGATCGCGCTGCTGCGCAATCTGGCCGCCGCCGAAGCACTCGAGGGCCGGTTGGCCGCAGTGCTAGGGCTGCAACGGCAGTGGTTCGCTCTCGAGCCGAACGGCCAAGCGCCGCAGCAGTGGCTGCACTGGGCTCTGGAGGGCCTACGGCCCGAGCAGGACGCCGAGGCGCGTGAAGCTGCCCTCGCCCTCTTGCAGGATCTGCATCAGTCCTTTCCTGATGAGCGCAGCGTCAGCGAAGCGCTGGCGGCGGCGCTCGAGGCCGATGGCCGTTATCGCGAGGCCTCGTTGCTATATCGCAGCCTGCTGCGGCCCAGCTGGTGAGCGAGACAGGCCTGGCGCTGTATGCCCAGGGCCAGCAGGCCCTGGAGGCCGGCGACGCTTCGAGGGCCCACACCCTGCTGAGCCAGGCCTGCACCCAGTTGGACGACCACGGCGCCGCCCACCACCTGCTGGGCAAGGCCAAGGCATTGTTGGGTCAGTTCGGACCCGCCGAAGCCCTGCAGCAGCGCAGCTGCGAGCTGGACCCGTCGATCGGCTGGAACTGGTTTGCCCTGGCCGAACTGCGCCAGCGGAGTGGCCGCTGGGCCGACGCGGCCAGGGCCTACGAGCAGGCCCTGGCGGTGCTGCCTGACCAGCGCTGGATTGCAGCCAAAGCCCTGGGGTGCCGCCACCGGGCCCTGGTGGGCGGCGAAGACCTGAGCCAGGGGCTGGGCCCGGCCGCCTACCAGTACTGGTGCGACCAGCTCGAGGGCCGGTGGCCGAGCGAGCTGGTCCCGCTGCAGCAGGCCTGGCAGGTGCTGCCTGCAGGCCACAGCTGCCCGCTGCCTGTGCAGGGTTGGCTGATCGTGCTGGGGTCCGGCAGCGTGCTGCGCCCGCAGGCGCGCCAGGCCCTGGAGGCGCTGTTGATCAGCTGGGAGCTGGAGCAACCCGACCTGATCAGCGCCGACGAAGACGTGCTGGATGGAGCCGGGCTGCGGCACGACCCCTGGTTCAAACCGGCCCAGCTGCACGAGAGCAGCTGGAGCACCCCCTGGCTCGAGAGCATCAGCGTCTGGCGCTGCAGCTGGTTGCGCGAGCAGCAGTTGCCGCCGCCGCCGGCCGAGCCGGCGCGGCGCCTCGGCTGGGTGCTGCAGGCCCTGGCGCGGCGGCCGCGGCACCGGCATGCACCGCTGATTTTGGTGCATCAGCAGCGGGGCAGCACGCCCGCCCTGGAGCCTCCGGCCGCCGCCGCCCTGCTGCAGGCGCACCTGCAGCAGGGCGGCGAGGCGATCACCGCGGTGACGCCCCACCCCAGCCGGCCCACAGGATTTGTGCTGCAGTGGGCGCTGCCGCAGGCGCTGCGCTGTACGGCGATTGTGCCCACCTGCGACCGCAGCGACCTGATGGCGCAGTGCTTGGAGAGTGTCAGCGCCAGCTGCGAGCGCTCGCCGGTCGAGCTGCATTGGCTGGTGGTCGACAACGGCTCCACGGAACCAGCTCTGGCCAGCCTGCTGGCCCAGTGGCAAGCCCGTCTGGGCGACCGCCTGCGGGTGCTGCGCGACGCGCAACCGTTCAACTGGAGCCAACTCAACAACGCGGCCGCCCAGCACTGCACGAGCGAGCTGCTGCTGTTTCTCAACAACGACATCGAAGCGCAGCAACCGGGCTGGCTCGAAACCATGGCCGCCCAGGCCCAACGCCCGGCCGTGGGCTGCGTGGGGGCGGCGCTGCTATACCCCGATGGCACCCTGCAGCACGCCGGCGTGGTGGTGGGCATGCATTTTGGTGCTGACCACGCCTACAAGGGCCTTCCCAGGGACCATGGGGTGCACCGAGGCCGCAGCAGCTATCTGAGCGACTGGGGCGCCGTCACGGGTGCTTGCCTGATGGTGCGGCGCGACCTGTTTGAACGGCTGGGGGGGTTCGATCCAGCCCTGCCGGTGGAATTCAATGATGTGGACTTTTGTTTGCGTCTCGCGCAACTGGGCTACCGCCACGTGATTGACCCGGCCGCCACCTTGATTCACCACGAAAGCCAGAGCCGCGACGCCTCGGGCAGCCTCACGGCGGGGCCAGCGCTGGCATTGATGCAGCGCCGCTGGATGGGCCGGCTGGCCAATCCCAGCCCCTGGTGGCCCCAAGCCTGTGCGCCCCACTGCAGCGACGGGCGGCCCATGGGCCTTGATTTGATCCAGAGCCTATGAAACAGGCACCCGAGCTCCTCGAGGCCCTGAGCAGGGGCGATCTGCCAGGGGCGGCGGCGGTGCTGCAGCCGTGGCTCGACCGCCACGGCCCAGAAGCCCTGCAACAGTGGCAGCACTGGCTCGCCCCCCTGGTCGAGGCCCGGCTGCAACCCCTGCTGGTGCCGTTGCTGCAGCAGCGGGCGGTGAGCCATGGCGACCCCCATGCCGAAGCTGTCGCCAATGCACTGCGACTCACCCTGTCGCAGGCGGCAGTGGATCGGGTGATCGCCACGCCGGGGGGGCAGTATCTGATCGTGGGTTGGCAACAATCGTGGAGTCAGCCCTGGGTGGTGGTGCTCACCGGCTCGGGCCAGTGGCTGGCCTGCCACGGCACGGCACCACCGCTGCGCCGCCCCGATGTGAGCCAACACCTAGGGTTACCGACCTGCGGTGATGCCGGCCTGTTGGTGCGCGTGCCCGTGGCGGCTGGCGACACCATTGCCCGGCTGTGGCTGCAGGGGCAGGAAGCCGCCCCCACCGTGCTGGATGCCTGCGACTGCCCCTACCCGCTGTTGGTCGACACACTGCTGCAGGCCTGCCAGCTCGAGCACACGCCGATTGAACGGCTGCCCGAGCTGCTGCACCACGCCTTGGCGCCGGTGCTGCTGCGAGCCTGCGAACCGCTGCGGCCCACAGCACTCTGGCCGAGCCTGATCGAGCGCCGCCTGCAGCTGGGCCAGCGGCATCCCGATGCCGCTGTCACCGTGGTGGTGCCGTTGTATGGGCGCTGGGATGTGGTGCTGGGCCAGATCGCCAGCTTTCAGATCGATCCGGCATTCAGCAGGGGCCTGGCGCGGCTGCTGTACGTGGTCGATGACCCAAGCATCGCCAGCGCGTTTGGCCGTTGGTGCAGCGCCCAGTGGGCCGAGAGCGCGCTCGACATCACGGTAGTGATGGTCGATCAGAACCGCGGCTTTGGCATGGCCTGCAACATCGGGGTGGCCACAGCGAGTAGTGATCTGGTGCTGCTGCTCAATTCAGATGTGTTTGCCCTGCAGCCGGGCTGGCTCGAGCGGCTGCTGGCGCATCACGCCAGCACCCCCGATGCCCTGCTGGCGCCGCTGCTGGTTGATGACGAAGGCCTGATCCAGCACGCCGGCATGCGTGCCGAAGCACGGCTCGACAACCCAGCCCTGCCGGCCTGCATCCACCCGGGCAAAGGGCAGCAGGCGGCGCTGTGGCCGCAACTGGCGGCCCCCAGCAGCGTCGAGGCGCTCAGCGGCGCCGCGCTGCTGTTTCAACGGCAGCGCTGGCTTGCGTTGGGGGGCTTTGAGCCGGTGTTTGGCACGGGTGATTTTGAAGACCTGGAGCTGTCGCTGCGCTGGCGGCGGGCGGGGCTGCCGCTGCTGCTGGCCAGCGACGTGCGACTGTTGCACCTCGAAGGCCAGAGCCTGGCGCGGCAGGGCCTCCTGGCCCAGTGGCGCACCGCGGCCAACGCCTGGTGGGCGCGGAAGCTGTGCCCCGAGCTGCAGGTGCTGCCATGAAGATCTTGTATGTGAGCCACGGCCATCCGCAGCTCAACTGCGGCGGCGGCGAATGGGCCGCCTGGCGGCTGTTTGAACACTTTGGCCCTGAAAGCTGCGGCTTTCTGGCGGCGGCGCCCGCGAGCGGGGCGCTGCCGCCGGGGTGCGAGGTCAAAGAGCTGGCCCCGCGGCAATGGTTGATCAAACCATCAACCAGTGCGGTGATGCATGACACGGCGGTGAATCTGAACCGCAACGGGCAACTGCATGCAGCCCTGGCCCAACACAACTTCGCGCTGATCCATCTGCATCACTACCTGCATGTGGGGCTGGATCTGGTGTTTGCGCTGCGGCGCTGGTTTCCCCAAGCGCCGCTGGTGCTCACGCTGCACGACTACTGGGGACCCTGCGCCTATGAGGGGCGGCTGCTACGGCGCGACGGGCAGCTCTGCGACGGGCCGCGGCCAGCAGCCTGCGACCAATGCCTGGGGGGCAACCAGCGAACCGAGTTGGCGATTCGCCAGGCGAGGCTGCAGCAGCTCAAGGGCTGCATCGACCACTGGATCGCGCCCAGTTACTTTCTCAAACGCCAGTACCTGAAGTGGGGGGTTGATCCGCGACGGCTGAGCGTGATCGATAATCTGCCACCAACCTTTGCGGCCGCTGCACCCCCATCAGCCAGTGCAGCAACTGATGAGCCAGGAATAGACGTGTTTGTTGTGGCCTATTGCGGCCAAATCAACCGCTGGAAGGGCATTGACCTGATCGTGGAGGGATTTTTGCTGGCCCAACAGCATCATCCCGAGATGCAACTGCAAATCCATGGCGGCTGGCCGGCTGCGGGCACGGGTGATGCGCTGATTGAAGCTCTGAGACAGAAGCTGAAATCACTGCCAGCTCAGCTGGTGCAGTGCTGCGGGACCTACCAACCAGGCGAGTTGCCGCAGCGCCTGCAAGCAGTCGATGTGGTAGTGATGGGCTCGCGCTGGTACGAGAACGCACCGATGATCATCAACGAGGCCCATCGCTACGGCCGCCCAGTGCTCGCACCTGACCTTGGAGGCATGGCAGAAAAAATTAAACACGACATAACAGGGTGGCTTTTTAAACCAGGAGACATCAATTCACTGGCAAAAGCACTAATAAAAGCGGCGAAGAATGGGAAATGCTTACGCACAAACAACACAGCAAAATCAATCTCGCTAAATGCAATAAATAAACAAGCCAAATGCCATAAACAGCACAAAGCATTCTACGACAAATTATTATCCTTGACGCAATATCACGATATCAGATTTAGCCAGTTAGCTAGGGACTCCTGAAAAAGAAAACCAC